>JAZOAC010000018.1:0-25362 GCA_045595285.1 Kiritimatiellia bacterium
TGCCCCTACCATTTCATTCGACTTCCGACTTCCGACATCGGACTTCCAACCATCCCCGACATTCTGTGTATTTCGTGTATTCGCGACTGCTACCCAACCCCAACTCGAAACCAGCAAAGGACGAATGCCTGGACTTCCGTATTCACGTGAGAACATAAGAATGAAATCTGATATAATTACCGATATGATTTCTTGTCTCTCCATATGCCTTTTGGCCACGGTTATCCCGATCAGCGATGCGCTTAAACTCGTAAATTCCGTCGGCATGAATCAAGAGCGCCCGTTTGAAATTCGAGGGCAGGTGACGGGAATCGCAAAAGGCAGCTTCTCGATCACGGACGATTCGGGCCATGCATTCATCCACAGAAAGACAACAAACAAGGTTGCCGCCGGCGACATCGTTACCGTGCGAGGTTCGCTATGTCCCGACAAAGGAAAATACACAAGCCTTCGGGCGACCGAAATCATCAAAGAGGGATTCCGGCAGGCGCCAGTGCCGACTCCGGCGACACTTAAAGAAATCACATCCGGACGCTTTGATTACCGGGTTGTCCGAACCCAAGGCATTGTGAGCGACGCCGTTGCGGATGGAATAGATTCTCGGTACTTCCTGATTACATTGACGGACGGAGCCGATTCGGCCATTATGGCATGGCCGCGAAACAAGGATGTAAACTCCATCCTGGACGCCAGAATAGAACTGCTGTGCATATGCAGACCCACCTATTTCACCTCCAGGCTTTTTGTCCCCTATCTTTTGGAACCATGCAGGGGCGAACCGCTCCGCATAATCGAACCGCCGCCCGCAGACTGGTTTTCCGTCGATTCCATCAGTTCACTCCTGAACATAAGTCCTTCAGATATGCTGCATCTAGGACGACGGCGGGCGACGGGAACCGTGATTGCAATATGGGACAACGCATATGTCATGATCCGAACTGCGGATGCGCACACGAAAATCGTGAAAGGCGAACTTCGCGGTAACTCAAAACCTCCTCATGTCGGCGATCGAATCGAACTGGTCGGATACCCGGAGACGGATATGTTCACAATAACCCTAACCAATGCCAGATGGAGGATGAACGACACTCCGCAAACAGTAAAAAATTCAGCCGAAACGCCAGACCTGGTTGAAATTGCGGCCTTGTTTACCGACTCACGTGGAAAAAACGCCCTTCGTCCATACTACAACGGTGAATTGATAAGTGTCGAAGGCAGAGTCCTGAAAGCCCCGGATCCCAACGACACGAGCAAGACACTGCTTCTTTCCGATGGAAGACACGTAATCTCCGTCAATTTGAGCCCCATCGAGGAAATCCCTCACGATCTGTCCGTCAACTGCAGAATCAAGGTCACGGGAATTGCAGTTCTTGACGCAGAACTGTGGAGAAGCGGACGGGTGCAACCTCGCGTCCATGGATATACGATTGTGCTGCGCACGCCTGACGACATTACGCTGCTTTCGCACCCACCCTGGTGGACGCCGGGACGGCTGATGGTCATCATCGGAATACTTGTTCTTGTTCTTCTGTTCATCCTCGTCTGGATCAGAATCCTCAACCGTCTTGTCGAACGCCGCGGACGAGAGCTCCTCAAAGAACGTACCACACGCGATGAAGCCGAACTGAAGAAGGCTGAGCGCACACGGCTGGCCGTAGAACTTCACGATGCCCTTTCGCAGAATCTCACAGGAATAGCACTGCAGCTCGACGCCGCAGAACTCACCGCCGAAAAGAACAACGGCAGCGACCTTCCCCACCTCCGCAAGATCAGGATTATGATGCAGAGCTGCCGGGACAATCTCAAGAACTGCCTATGGGACCTCCGGAACCTTGCCATCGATCAGCCGTTCCTCTCAGACTCGATACGCATGACACTATCACCGGTTGTCGGCGCGACTGAACTATCGATCGATTTTCCCGTCAGGACCAGAAATCTCAGTGACAACATAATACATGCGATTCTCTGCATGATCCGCGAACTCGCCGTCAATGCCGTCCGACACGGAAAAGCCACACATAT
Source organism: Kiritimatiellia bacterium (assembly GCA_045595285.1). GTDB lineage: Bacteria > Verrucomicrobiota > Kiritimatiellia > RFP12 > UBA1067 > UBA1731. Next base: position 2,023 of record JAZOAC010000018.1, read on the forward strand.
CGACATACACGGATGGCAGACCGCTGCAGGCATAGGATTCACCGTCAAGGACGACGGATGCGGGTTCGATGTCGGGCACAGACCGAACGCGGACAGCAGCCATTTCGGGATTCAGGGCATCATCGAGCGCGTGGCACGGCTGAACGGAACGATAGACATCAGCAGCATGCCGCATCGCGGAACATCGGTTACCATAAAGGGCCTGCATGAAGAAGACTGACGAGACCATACGCATACTCATCGCCGACGACCATGCCGTAATCAGAGACGGACTGTCGATGATTCTCGGTCTTCAGGACGATTTTGCCGTCATCGGGCAGGCGCAGGACGGACTCGAAGCAGTTGAACTGTGCCGCCGGTCGGCTCCCGACGTCGTCATCATGGACCTCATGATGCCGAAGCTCGACGGATGCGCCGCCACGCAGAAAATCACGTCCGAAAATCCCGGTATACGCATTCTGCTCCTGACATCCTACACGGAATCCTCCAAGATACTGCATGCAATCAAAGGAGGTGCGTCGGGAGCGATCGGAAAGAACGCGCCCCGGGAGGAGCTTCTTTCCGCGATCCGATCCGTAGCCGGCAGCAAAACAGTGTTTTCCGACGAGATAAAACAGCTTATGGCGGAAACGAAGGACATACCGGTCCTCTCACCGCGCCAGAAGGAAGTTCTTGAGGCGTTATCGCGGGGTCTGACAAACGACGACATCGCACGTCAATACAACCTTTCAAGAGCGGCGATAAAGTTCCATCTTCTGGAACTGTACAGGAAGCTCGGAGTCGCCAATCGCACCGAGGCAGTATCCATCGCAATGAAAAGACACCTGCTCGGCGACTGATCCTTTACCATAAAATGAGGAAATTAATATGATATCTTTACTGTTTGCCGGGATACTTTGTCTGACGTTTGACGACGCCCACTGGAAAAACTGGGAGAAGACCATACCGGTTTTTGAAAAATACGGCGCCAAGGCCACCTTCTTCCCGAGCGGAAAATTGAACGCCGAGGCGCTGACCAGTCTCAAGAAACTGCACGAAGCGGGGCATTCCGTCGGATGCCATTCGCTCGGACACCGCGATGCCCCTGAGTTTTTCAAAAACGACAGCGGCACAATGTACGTACGCCGGGAGATTACGCCGCAGAAAAAAGCGCTTGCATCCGTCGGCATCAATCCGGAATTCTTCGCCTATCCGAACAACCGGCGCGATGAGGATACCGATGCGTTGCTTGCATTTCATTTTAAACGTTTCCGGGCCGGATGCGGACTTTCCCGCAAGAACTACTATTCTCCGTCGAACAAAACAAGCATAGTCGAATTCGACTGCGCCTTTTTCCCGACTGGCGAGCTTCCCCGCCGCCGCGTGATGGGCGGGGTCGGCGTTGGCGCGTACTACAATACCGACATCAATGATATCTGCCGCGGCATCAGGCGCGCGGCCCGGCGTGATGAGGTGTTCGTGCTTTTTTCGCACGATATATGCGCAAACCCCAACAAAGTCAGCATGCACACCGAATGGCTGGAGAAAATACTTGCAACCGCCAGCGAATGCGGTGTTGCCGTGAAAGGTTTTCGGGAATTGGGACCTGTCGAGCCACAGCATCCGACCGGGCCGATGCTTGTTTCGCTCACGTTCGACGATAATGTCCGCGATCATCTGCTGGTGGCGGCTCCAGAACTCGAAAAGCGGGGATGGAAAGGTGTTTTCGCGATCGTCACAGACTGGGTTGGCAGAGAGAACAAACTCAGCTGGGATGAAGTGCGTGAACTTGTCCGCCGTGGGCACGAAATCGCCGTGCATACGCGTTCGCATCAAGGACTCGGCAGGCTCGCCGAAAAAGGCGAGACGAAACTTATCCGCGAAGAAATTGCTGTCGCGCGTGACATCATCGAGAGGGAAACCGGTGTGCGTCCGCGTCTCCTGTGCCTCCCGGGAAGCGGGTACAGCGCAATTGTCGGAAAAATCGCCCGCGAAGAAGGCCTTGAACCGATGACGGTACCAAGAGCCTGCTGCGGACAAGGGATGGTTGATACGACGAAAACCATTGCCGCTGCGCGAAAACATGGGATGAAACGGTACGATCTGCTAGTTCACGGGGTCAGACCCGAAGGTGGCGGATGGAGACCATTCCCTTCACTCGAATCATTCAAACGCCATATGCAGGCGATTGAGGATGCCGAACGTGCGGGTGAAATCAAGGTTGTAGATTACGACATTATGGCGAATATCAAAGCACCCAAGTAAGAATCTTTCCCACGACTAATGGGGGAATCGAGAAAAAAGCAGGGCCGAATCAATCGGCCCTTATATCTATCACAAAAAGCGGAATTCGGTAATCGATTCAAGCGTCTCGCCTGGACGGAGAATCGTATTCGGGAACTGCGGCTTGTTCGGCGAATCGGGGATTGCTCCGGTTTCGAGCGCGATTCCGCAACGAGGGGAGAACTTGTCCCCACCGATGAGGATTGCTCCATCAAGATGCTTTTTGTCGTATTCTTTCTGCGTACGCACATCAATGAGTTTAGCACCTGGAAGCAACGTTTCAGCACAGCCATGGCGGCAAACGCGAGGACGAAGAGAGGAAACGTCTTTTGCACAACGGAACAATATTCCTTTTCAGCCGATCAGCTCGAGAGAGGCTTCAAATCCGAAGCGTTCAAGAGTCTTGAAGAAACGTTCGCCCGACTGTCCATTGTCGCGATAGAAGGCTAGCGTGCGCTCAATGAACGAAAGTACGCTTTCATCGTCTTCGAAAATCCTTGGGACCTCAACTCCAGCGCCTCCTGTGCGTCCCCAGTGCCCTCCGAGCGTTATCCTGTATCCGCGCTTTCCGTCAGGGAGCATTGCGCCCGTAACGCCAAGATCGTTGAGGTTGGGCTTTATGCAGTTGTTAGGACATCCACCGACGCCGATCTTGAACTTTCCGGGAAGCGTCACCATGTGCCATCCAAGATAGAAGCGCTCATGGATCTTCTGGGAAATCGAAAATGTGTCGATGAGTCCGCGTGGACACACCGTCCCCTTGCATGCGGTGATTGGACGCACCCTCGGGCCGGTTCCGCCGATCGACATTCCCGCCGCAGATATGGCCGCCTCAAAATCAGCGGTGGATGTCGCCGGAACTCCAAGCACCTCCATCGTCTGGCGCGAGGTGAAAGCAACCTCCCCAGACCCGTATTTGCGCGACGCCTCGGCAACTGCCTGAAGCTGGTCTGCGGAGACCTTTCCGTTTACGGTTATGACTCTGGCGGAAAAGCTGTCGGAGCCCTTGTTGTGAAGCCAGCCCTTGCCTTTGAATGCCTTGATTTCGTCAGGTGTGAGTGTGGTTGCCATTGCCGGCATCTCCTATTTGTTGTTTTTGCTAATAACCAAATGATTTGGGATAAAAAACATTCCTGCTATGCAATATCCTTTTTGAGCTTGTCGTTCACGCAGGAAATAAACGTTCGCGTACAAGGACAGGTCAAACGGTAATATACTTCCTTGCCTCGCTTTTCAGTGGCGAGGATATCTGCCGCCTTAAGAGCGGACAGGTGCTGCGATATGGTTGAGAAGTCGAGCTTTGTCAACTCTACGAATTCATGTACACAATGCTCGGCGTCCATGAGCTGCTGGGCGATCCAAAAGCGCACGGGATGTCCCAGCGCCTTGAACTTTGCGGCTGGTTTAGAGCATATATCTGTATTGAATTCCTTCATTGCCTAATAACGCTTTGATGATTGGAAATATAACAAAATGAGTTCCGGCTGTCAAGCCCAGTTACTACTGGGGCATTACAATTTATGTAAAATCAAGCCGGATGATTTTACATCAAGTTTCCAGACAATACATATCCCTACCACCTTGACAGAGGTTTAACTTGATTGGCACTGTTCTTGCTTGTAGCAGACTTGGCCTCAACCCTCTGATTTCTCCCAACAGGTTCATTGAAGGCTCCAACTCCAAATATTGAGTCATGTCCTGCACAAAAAAAAAAGAACTTGTCCGCCAAACAGCACGGACAAGTTCAGCGGCCTAGAGAACCGCACTAGAGGAAGAATCTTACTTCTTCGCAGACTTCTTGGCTACGGCCTTCTTGGCAGGAGCCTTGGCGGCAGCGGCCTTTTTCGCTGGAGCCTTCTTCACGGGAGCCTTGGCGGCAGCGGCCTTTTTCGCTGGAGCCTTAGCGGCGGCCTTCGCAGGTGCCTTGGCGGTGGCCTTCACGCAGCACTTCTTGGCTGGAGCCTTGGCGGCAGCCTTAGCGCAGCACTTCTTCGCGGGTGCTTTGGCGGCGGCAGCCTTGGCAGGAGCCTTCGTGGCGCAGCACTTCTTTGCGCAACATTTCTTGGCGGGAGCCTTGGCGGCGACAGCCTTCTTTGCGGGAGCCTTCTTTGCAGCAACCTTCTTGGGAGCCATTTTGTTCATCCTTTTTTTCTGTTGACTCGTGGTCACGCCGTTCCTCGACGCACCTACCACTTATCTGTAAGAGTATGATACATAAATCGCTTTACATTGCAAGAGTTTTTTTTTTGTTTTCTCCTGCCTGGCTGCGCCCGCAGAAACCGAAATCCATCACTCCGAAAGAAGCGCCGCCTGTGCTGCCGCGAGACGCGCGATCGGCACGCGGAACGGAGAGCATGACACGTAGTCGAGCCCGAGCTTGTGGCAGAACGCCACGGAGACCGGATCGCCGCCGTGCTCGCCGCAGATTCCGCAGTGGAGCATCGGACGGGTCTTCTTGCCGTCGGTGACCGCCATCTCCATGAGCTTGCCCACTCCGCTCTGGTCGAGACGCGCGAAGGGATCGTTCTCGAAAATCTTCTTGTCGTAGTACGAGCCGAGGAACTTTCCTGCGTCGTCGCGAGAGAATCCGTAGGTCATCTGCGTGAGATCGTTCGTGCCGAAGCAGAAGAACTCGGCCTCGTCGGCGATCTCTCCCGCCGTAAGCGCCGCACGCGGAATCTCGATCATCGTGCCGACCTCGTAGTTGAGCTTGATCTCCGCGGCCTGGATCTCGTCGTTGGCGACGTGCACGACTATGTCCTTCACGAACTTGAACTCCTTCGGATCGCCCGTGAGGGGAATCATGATCTCGGGCTTCACGTTCCAACCCTTGTCACGCTTCTGCGTATTGATGGCGGCGCGGATGACGGCCTTCGTCTGCATCACGGCTATCTCAGGGTACGTTACGCAAAGGCGGCAGCCACGGTGCCCCATCATCGGGTTGATCTCGTGAAGGTTGTCGATGATCTCCTTGATGCGGGAAATTGGCTTGTGCTGAGCCTTGGCGAGAAGCGCGATCTCCTCTTCGCTGTGCGGCACGAACTCGTGGAGCGGCGGATCGAGGAAGCGGATCGTGACGGGCTGGCCGTCAAGGGCCTCGAAAAGCTGCTCAAAGTCGTCCTGCTGGTACGGGAGAATCTTGGCGAGCGCAAGGCGGCGCTCCTCGACCGTATCGGCGCATATCATCTCGCGGAATGCGGAAATGCGGCTCTGGGAGAAGAACATGTGCTCCGTACGGCAAAGGCCAATGCCCTCCGCGCCGAGTTCACGCGCCTTGCGGGCGTCGCGGGGCGTGTCGGCGTTGGTGCGCACCTTCAGGCGGCGGAACTTGTCCGCCCACATCATGATGCGGCCGAATTCGCCTGCGATCGTCGCGTCGACCGTCGGTATGACACCGTCGTAGATGTTGCCGGTGGAACCGTCGATGGATATCCAGTCGCCCTCGCGGAACGTCTTGCCGCCGAGGATGAACTTCTTGCCCTCCTCGTCCATCTGGATCTCCTGACATCCGGAAACGCAGCATTCACCCATGCCGCGCGCGACTACGGCCGCGTGGCTCGTCATTCCGCCGCGAACCGTGAGAATGCCCTGTGCAGCCTTCATGCCCTCAATGTCCTCGGGGCTTGTCTCGAGACGCACGAGCACAACCTTCTCGCCGCGTTCCTTCCACGCCTTTGCGTCATCGGCACTGAACACGACCTTGCCGCAGGCTGCCCCAGGAGATGCTGGAAGGCCTCGTCCCACCGGAACGGCGCGCTTGAGGGCCACGGTGTCGAACTGCGGATGCAGAAGCGTATCGAGATTGCGCGGCTCTACCATGAGAACAGCCTCCTGCTCCGTGCGCATGCCCTCGTCCACGAGGTCGCACGCGATCTTGAGCGCGGCCTTTGCGGTGCGCTTGCCGTTGCGAGTCTGGAGCATGAAGAGCTTTCCGTTCTCTATGGTGAACTCCATGTCCTGCATGTCGCGGTAGTGCTTCTCGAGTTTCGCGCACACTTCGGTGAACTGCTTGAACACCTTGGGCATGACCTCTTCCATCTTGGCGATCGGCATCGGGGTGCGGACGCCTGCGACGACATCCTCGCCCTGCGCGTTGATGAGGAACTCGCCCATCAGTCTGCGTTCGCCGGTGGCGGGATCTCGCGTGAACGCGACGCCCGTACCGGACTCGTCGTTGAGGTTTCCGAACGCCATCATCTGTACGTTGACTGCCGTCCCCCAGCTGTAGGGGATGTCGTTGTCGCGACGGTAGACGTTCGCGCGCGGATTGTCCCAGCTGCGGAACACGGCCTGGATCGCCGCAAAGAGCTGCTCCTTAGCGTCACTGGGGAAGTCCTTGCCGATCGCGGACCTGTACTCGGCCTTGAACATTGCGGCGAGCTCCTTGAGGTCGTCGGCTGTGAGCTCGACGTCGAGCTTGACGCCCTTCTTCTCCTTGACTTCGTCGATGAGCTTCTCGAAGTGCTTTTTGCCGACTTCCATGACGACGTCGGAGAACATCTGGATGAAGCGGCGGTAGCAGTCCCAGGCCCAGCGCGGGTTCTTGGTCTGCTCTGCGAGTGAGTTCACTACCGTCTCGTTAAGGCCGAGATTGAGGATCGTATCCATCATGCCCGGCATGGATGCACGCGCGCCGGAGCGCACGGACACGAGAAGCGGGTTCTTGGCGTCGCCGAACTTCTTTCCCGCCGACTTCTCGAGCTTGTCGATGTACTCGAGCACCTGCTGCTTGATGTCGTCGCCGATCTTCTTGCCGTCATCATAGTAGCGGGTACAGGCCTCGGTCGTAATCGTGAACCCTTGCGGGACAGGCAACCCCAACGATGCCATCTCCGCAAGGTTGGCCCCCTTGCCGCCGAGGATGTTGCGCATTCCTGCATTGCCTTCGGTCGCACCTGCGCCGAAGAAATATACGTATCTGGTATTTTCTGCCATTTCTGCTCTCTTTTCTTTCACTCTTTTTCTTTTTGGCGCGGAGTATACTCTAATTGCATAAAAAAATAAAGCCTTAAACATTTCGACACAGGAAAACGCAAAACCAGAAGATGCTCGTTTCATCGCGCACTACAAAGGAAATCCCCGGAAATCCGCACCCGCGGACACCGGGGAATCAACCAACCAAAAAGGGAATGTATAGCCGACTCAGAACGTGGCGGTGATCGAAAGACCTCCGACTACGTTCCAGGTTTTGTCCTCGCCTGCGCCCCACTCGCCGTTGTATGCAGCGGCGGCTTTGCGCATGTTGCCATCGAACAAATAGTCGCAGTAAGCGACGTATGCGCCGAATGTTAGCCAATCGGTGATGGCGTATTCGAGATCGACACGCAGAGTCGTATCCATCAGGCCGCCATGGTCGAAACCTTCCACCTTCTCAAGCTCCGAGAAATAGCCCTTTGTGCGGAGGGAGTTGCCCAAGCCCTGTCCGACCGCCGGACGGAGCGTGAGGCTTTCCGCAAGCTCAAAGGTGTGGCCGAGCTCGAAATACACGTAAGTGCCGTTATCCGCCATGATGTCGCGTTCGATTGCGAGCGTCGGCTCAAGCCAGAGATCTCCGAGCGAGAACTCAAGGTTGAGATACTGGGTGTCGCCGACCTCCCCTTCATAGCGGGGAAGATATTCGTACATGTAGCTGAAGTCGACACCGAGCGTGCCGAACGTCTCGCCGAGATCGAACTCATGCGCAAGACCGACCATCGCATCGAGCGTCGTGTATTCGCCGGCACGGTTGCCGTAGCCGCCGCGCTTGCCGTTGCCCTTCGTGACGTCAAAGATCGCCTCGACACCGAAATACACCCAGTCGAAGAATGTCACTGATGCGTTGGGAACGACAATCGGGTCCTTGCCGTCAATCACGCCGTACGTCATATAGCGGGAATCGAAGCCGACACCGAATTCCGCAGAAACGATTGGCGTTTCGTTGAACGAGATTCCGGCTCCCGGTTCATAGCTCCATCCGGAGCTTCCACCGCAGTCTGCGCATTTGCACGATTCGCTGGTGCAGGCGCATCCGGTGGTGCATTTGCAGGCATCCTTGCCGCATTTGCAGTTCGCGTTCTGGGCGTAGAGCCCCCCTGTCAGCGCGACGATTGCCGCCGCGCCCATGATTTTCATTGTTTTCATTGTTGTTTTTTCCTTTAGATCATATCGATCCGGTGCCTCTTTCCGTAGCACCAAAAGCCGCTGAACATTGCGGCGAGAATACCGGTTCCTATGCAGAACCAGAGACTGCTGTGGCTTACCATCACAGCATGGTAGATTGTGGCGACACTCCAACCGATGACGGTGAGATATCCCACGAACACGGCTCCGTAACCCTTGCCGACCTCACGGAATACGGTTCCGGTAGCGGCGATGCACGGCACATAGAGAAGGACGAACAGAAGGAACGCGAACGCCTGATGGAAGCCTTTGGAGAAGTGTTTGCGCAGTCCGGCGATCGTGGCTTCGTTTGATTCCTTCTCTTCACCCTCTACAACATCTTCGGCGGCGCCGGAGAAGCCAAGCGGATCAAGAATCGCAGAACCGGCATCCATGAGATTCGCGGGTATGGAGGCGAACGCCTCCTTCAGTCCACCGATGAGCGAATAGGGCTTTTCTTCCTCGGCTGGTTTATCCCCCTCCTTGGACTCCTTTGCGGCATCACCCTGTCCGTAAAGACCGTTGAGAGTGCCGATGACAGCCTCCTTGGCGAAAAGGCCGGTGAATATCGATACGCTTGCCTGCCAGTTGTCCTTCTCGACGCCAATGGGCTCAAACACCGGGGTGATGCTCCTGCCCACAACCGAGAGGACTGACTTTTCGCTGTCCTCGTTGCCGATGGAGCCGTCGGTACCGACGGTATTGAGGATACCGAGCACGAGAACCATGGGAACGATGAACTTACCCGCACGCCATATGAAGATTTTCAATCTCTCCCATGTATGGAGGAAAATGTGCCTTGGGCGCGGCATGTGGTACGGAGGCAGTTCCATGATGAAATGCGTGGGAGCACCCTGGAACAGAGTGTGCTTCATGATGAGTCCCGTCACTATCCCCAGAACGATCCCGCACATGTACAGGGCGAAGATGAGCGTACCGGGATTCTCCGGACAGAAAGCGACCCCGAACAGCACCCATACCGGAAGTTTCGCGCTGCAGCTCATGAACGGAGTCATGAATATCGTGAGCAGCCGATCCCGCTTCGATTCGAGCGTGCGTGTAGCCATGATTGCGGGAACGGAACATCCGAACCCCACAAGCATCGGCACGAAGCTTTTGCCGGGAAGACCGATCCAGCGCATGAAACGGTCCATCACAAACGCAGCACGCGCCATATAACCGGAGTCCTCAAGCACCGAAAGACAAAGGAACATGAAGCCGACCGGCGGCAGGAACGTCGCAACAGTCTGAAGCGCCGAACCTACACCGTTCGCCAAGATCGCGGTCAGCCAATCCGGAGCACCGACGGAACCAAGGAGCTCCGCCATGCCGCTCACGAAAAGCGTGTCCCCTGCTATGTCGAAGAAGTCGATGAATGCCCCGCCTATTACCTGTGTGACCCAGAACACCATATACATCACACCGAGAAATATAGGAATGCCGAGGAATCGGTTGATCACGAACTTGTCAATCTTTTCGGAAAGGAACACCTTGTCCGGAACAGTGCGGACAACGTCCTTCACAAGACCGGCGATCACCCCGTAGCGCGTTTCGGCAAGGACCACATCCGGCGGATCGCCGAGGACATCGCTGCAACGCTTCACCGCCCCGTCGATCACCTCCGGCGCCATGTCGCGGTGACGTTCAAGCTGACGGCGGATCAGAGGATCGCCCTCTATCGCCTTGAGTGCCACCCAGCGGGCATCGACATTGTAGTGCTCCGCCGTCTTAACCGAAGCCGAGGCGAGTATGTCGATCTCCTGCTCGAGTTCGTTCGGGAACTCTATCGGAACGCGCGGAACCTTTGGCGCGGAGATCGCATCGTCCAGAAGGGCGCGTAGTTTCGCCACATCCCTCGAATCCGTCGCGTTTACGCCGATCACCGGCACACCAAGGTGCTTGGAGAGATGGTCGAGATCGACGGAAAGCCTGCGCTGGCGGGCAATGTCCATCATGGTGACGACGATTACCATCGGCACCTTCAGTTCGCACATGAGAAGCGTGAGATAGAGGTTGCGCTCTATCGCCGTGGCGTCGATGACGTTTATGTAGAGATCGGCCTCGTGCGAAAGGATGTACTCAAGGCTCGCCTTCTCATCCTCGCTCGCCGCCGTAAGGGAATATATTCCGGGAAGATCGACGATCTTGACTTCGCCGGACTTGTCGAGTTTAAATTCACCCTCCTTCTTCTCCACCGTAACGCCCGGCCAGTTGCCGATATGCTGATGAGAACCGGTAAGACCGTTGAACACGGTCGTCTTTCCGCAGTTCGGATTTCCCACAAGACCGACAGTCTTCATTTCACATCTCCCTTCTCAAGAACTTTAACCTTGATCACGCTGACCTCGTCGCGACGGAGGGAAAGATGAAATCCCCTGACCGCAAGCTCAAACGGGTCTCCCAGCGGAGCTACGTTCAATATCTTGATCTGCACCCCGCGCGTCATGCCGAGCGCAAGCAGCTTGGCGCGGTACGCCGCATTGCCGAGCCTGTAGCCGGTGATTTCGGCCATTTGCCCTTTTTTCAATTGATCGAGTGTCATTTCGCTAATCCTTTTGCCTCTTAAAAAATAAGACGCGGCGAAGTTTACCAAAACTAACAACCCTTGTCAAAGAAAAAGTTCACCTGATTTAACTTATTTCCGGTGGAGGTGGACAAAAAAAACAACGGGACGCAAACCCCCGAAGAGATTTTGCGCCCCGTTCAATCCGGCGGATGGAAACCGGATCACCAGTTTCAGCCAAGCACCTTGGCGATGCGGCCGACTGCCTCCTCGACGTTCTCGCGGGAGTTGAATGCGGAAATGCGGATGTAGCCCTGTCCGTTCCGGCCAAAGCCGGCGCCGGGCGTCGTGACGACATTGGCCTCGTTGAGGAGCCTGTCGAAGAAGTCCCAGCTGTCGCCCTTGACGTTCACCCAGAGGTAGGGGGAGTCGGTGCCGCCGATGACATCGTAGCCGAACCCCTTCAGAGCGTCCTTGACGATCTTGGCGTTTCCGAGATAGAAATCGATGAGCGCCTTGGTCTGGGCCTGCCCTTCAGGCGTGTGGACCGCCTCGGCTCCGCGCTGGGTGATGTAGCTGCAGCCGTTGAACTTCGTCGTCTGGCGACGGGTCCAAAACGGGCGCAACTCGACTGTTTTGCCGTCGGCGGTGTAGGCGAGGAGCTCTTTGGGGACGACAGTGTATCCGCAGCGGATGCCGGTGAATCCTGCCGTCTTGGAGTAGCTGCGGAACTCAATCGCGCAATCGCGCGCACCCTCGCACTCATAGATGGAGTGGGGAATTCCAGGCGTGCGGATGAAAGCTTCGTATGCGGCGTCGAAGAGGATGAGCGCCTTTTCCGCTCTCGCCCAATCGACCCACTCCTGAAGCTGGGCCTTGGTGGCCGTTGCGCCGGTGGGGTTGTTGGGGAAGCAGAGATACACCACGTCAGCCTTGAGCCCGTTGGGGGACGGGACGAATCCATTGGCGGCATTGCCCTCGAGATAGACAAGGCCGTCATAGCGTCCGTCAACATTCGCGCCGGTGCGCCCCGCCATGACATTCGTATCGACATACACGGGATAGACCGGATCGGGGACGGCGATTTTCACGTCCTGACCGAAGAGTTCCTGGATGTTGCCGCAGTCGCACTTCGCGCCGTCGGAAACGAAGATCTCGTCGGCGGCGACGTTCACCCCGCGATCCTGGAAGTCCGTTTTTGCGATTGCCTCGCGGAGGAAGCCATAGCCCTGCTCGGGACCGTAGCCGTAGAACGACTCGCGCTTTGCGACGTCGTCGACGGCCTTGTGCATCGCCTCTGTCACTGCGGGCGGCAACGGCTCCGTGACATCGCCGATGCCGAGACGGATGACCTTTGCGGATGGATTTTTCTCCTGAAAACTCTTCACGCGGTGTGCGATTTCGGTGAAAAGATAGCTGGACTGGATTTTGAGGTAGTTTTCGTTGACGCGAACCATGATGTTTTTCCTTTGAAATGATTGGCGGGATTATACCATATTTGGTAAAATGTCTGTCGATTTTCATTTGGGATAATTGTCATGGCAGAACCAACAAAAGAGAAACTCCTGGAAACGGAGGAAGTAAGGGCGCGCATCGAGGCGCTGAAACAGTCCGTCGCAGAGATGGCCGAGTACGTTGGCATCGACGAGCGCAGAAAGAAGCTTGCAGAGCTCGAAGAACAGCAGGCTAGCGCCGATTTCTGGAACAATCAGGCAAAGGCCAAGGAGGTCATCGCCGCCACGAACGCCGAACGCGCCTACACCGTGCCGTTCGACTCGCTTGTCAAGACGGTCGAGGACGCTGGCGTGATGCTTGAACTCGCCGAAATGGAGAGCGACCAGACGGGGCAGCAGAACGCCCTTAAGGATACGCTCGCCGAATGCGCGAAGGCCGACGAATTCTTCTCCAAGATCCGCATGCAGTCGCTTCTGGGCGGCAAGTTCGACGCCTGCAACGTGTTCGTGAAGCTCCATGCCGGCCAGGGCGGCACCGAGGCGTGCGACTGGGTGGCCATGCTCTACAGAATGTACCAGCGCTACGCAGAGGACCAGGGCTGGAAGATCGAGGAGTACGACAGCCAGCCCGGCGAAGAGGCCGGGCTGAAGGACGTGTACTTCCGCGTGGAAGGCCCCTACGCGTTCGGAATGATGAAGGCCGAACGAGGCATCCACCGTCTTGTGCGAATCTCGCCGTTCGACGCGAACAAGCGCCGCCAGACGTCGTTCGCGTCCATGGAGACCGTGGCGGAGATCAACGAGGAGATTGACGTCGAGATCAAGGACGAGGATCTCCGCATCGACACCTACCGCGCGGGCGGCGCAGGCGGCCAGCACGTGAACAAGACCGATTCCGCGGTCCGTCTCACTCATCTGCCCACCGGCATCGTGGTTGCCTGCCAGAAGGAACGCTCGCAGCACATGAACAAGGAGAAGGCCATGAACATGCTGCGCGCCCAGCTCTACGAATACTACGAAGACCAGAAGAAGGCGGAGATGGACCGCTTCTACGGCGCGAAGTCCGAAAACGGATGGGGAAGCCAGATCCGCTCGTACGTGTTCTGCCCTTACACAATGGTCAAGGATCTCCGCACCGAATGCGAAACGAGCGACGTGAACGGCGTCATGGACGGACACATCCAGCCCTTCATAGAATCCTGGCTCCAGATGAAAGCCAAGGAAGGTTCGTGAGGGCAGTTGACAGCCAATGACGCTTTTATCCATAGATCGCTCAACCGACGTGCAGTCTGTCGCGATTGCGAAAGACGACGGCGTATTCGGTTTCACAGTCGAAGGCGCCGATGCGAGATGCGCCGACTGGCCCGTTAAGATCCGCGATTTCCTCTCGGGGCTTGGACTGTCCTTTTCGGACCTTGACCGCATTGTCGTGGGAACCGGCCCCGGCTCCTTTGCAGGAATACGGGGCGCACTTGCATTCGCACAGGGGCTGGCGATCGGAATCAGGGCGAAAAAAGCGTCCGCCGGATCGGTCGTGTACGGTCTGCCGAGCGCTGCGGCCCTTGCCCGTGAAGACGGCCTCACCGCCGTCGTTGGTGACGCACGCCGCGGACTGTTCTGGGTTGTGGTGTACAACGGCGCCGAAACCGTCTCCGATTTCCGCCTTGTGCAGAAGGATGGGCTTCCCGCGGCGATTCCTGAATCGGCGACCGTCGCCACCTCAGACGGAGTTCGCATAGGCGACGTCCTGAAGGAAACGTTCGGAGATCGGTACGCCGGCAGCACTCCGCCATCGGCCGAAAGGCTGGCGGGAATCGCGATGGCCCATCCGGATATCCTTGCATGCGAACCGTTACCCGTATATCTCTCGCCGGCAGTCCGCACCTGACACACGTATGATTTCCTCAATCGCACTGTTTGCCACTTCTCTCATCTCGCCTTTTTTTGTGGAAGTGACGCCTGAATTCCGCTCATCCTACATATCATTGGGGAAACTGATGGAGGACAGGCCGATGCTGGTCGTAGGCTCAAACGTCGGCTACGACTCTGGCAGCTTCGGGCGTTTCGGCGTACGCAACAGGGAAATAAGTTCGCTGACCGATCGGCGTTCCGACGTCCACCGCCATGCCTGCTATCATTCCGAATTCGGACCGATGTGGCAATACGACATTGACATCGCCGATGGCTGGAAGTTGACGAGCGACTTCTCGAAAGCATGGACGATATACCGCGGCTTCAAGGGGGCGAGCGCATCTTCCGACCGCACCTACCACTGGTGGCAGATTGACCAGGCGCTCGTCAACCCCTACCTCACCCCCTTCTGGAGAATGCGCGAGTATGTGCACGGCAACGAATACTTCTATTTCAAGCTTGGGGTGAGACGCAGATTCCCGATACTGGAAGGCCTGTCGGTCACGCCCTCGACATTCGTGGAGGGCGGCAGCTCAAGATGCATAGTGCGTGTCGTGGGAGACAAACCGGGCGGGGGAGAATGGCGTGGAAACATGTCGACCCTGTCGTTCAGGCTCGAACTGAACTGGTCCGTATCGGAATCAGTATCCCTCTTCGCCTATGCAGAGCAGTATATGGTGGTGGGATCCAGCCACCGCGACGCAAATGACGACAATCCGTACCGCTGCGCGCACAATGACTGGACAATGGGCGGCTTTGGCGCCAGATTCAGATTCTGAACCGTTTTTTCAAGACAGATTGTCTTGCAAAGCTTTGTCTTCAACCTCTGGGCCAGAACCTGTCCGTAAGTTTTGACGGGATGCCCACCTCGCTCTTGTCGAAGGATTCCGCTAAAATCTTCCATCCGAGATCAAGCGCCGCCTCAAGCGGAATGTTCACGGAAAGATCCATCATCTCCTTCTCGAAGGATGCGCCGTACTTGAGGAGTTTGCGGTCCCATGCACTCATCTTGAAGCCCATAGACTGCTTCTCCACAGTCTCCTTGTATGCGGCGTAGAGCTTGATCATCGCGTCCATGACAGTGCGGTGGTCCTCGCGCGTGTTCTTGTTCACCTGCTGCTTGAGACGGCTCAGCGAACCGAACGGCTCGATGCGCCCATTACGCAGATAGAACTGCCCTTCCGTTATGTAGCCCGTATTATCGGGAACGGGATGCGTGACGTCGTCGCCGGGCATCGTCGTTACGGCAAGGATCGTTATGGATCCTGAATCCTTGAAGTCCACAGCCTTCTCATATCGGGCGGCGAGCTGCGAGTAAAGGTCGCCCGGGTAGCCGCGGTTTGACGGAATCTGCTCCATCGTGATGGCAATTTCCTTCATCGCGTCCGCGAAGGATGTCATGTCCGTGAGAAGGACGAGAACATCCTTGCCTTCAAGCGCGAACTTCTCCGCAACTGCGAGGGAAACATCCGGGACGAGCATGCACTCCACCGTAGGGTCGGCGGCAGTATGCACGAACATGACGGTCTTGGCCAGAGCGCCCGACTTGTCGAGCGTACTGCGGAACTTGAGGTATTCGTCGTACTTGAGCCCCATGCCGCCGATGACGATCACATCGGAGTCCGCCTGAAGCGCAATGCGCGCAAGCAGATCGTTGTACGGTTCGCCAGCGCGCGCAAAGATGGGAAGCTTCTGCGACTTGACGAGCGAGTTGAAAAGATCGATCATCGGAATGTTCGTGCGCACCATCTGGTTCGGCATCACTCGACGCACAGGGTTGACGGACGGCTGGCCGATGGGGGCAGGATCCTCGTCGATCGCCGGTCCACCATCGCGCGGAACGCATGCGCCCGTGAACGCACGCCCGAGAAGCGCCTGCGAGAACGGCACCTTCATCGTCTCGCCCAGGAACCGCACCTTTGCGGCTGTATCCACGCCTCGCGCGCCCGCGAAGATCTGGAGCGTGACGTTCGGCCCGTCCAACTTGATGACCTGCGCAAGCGACGTGCCCGCGCGGGACTCTATTTCCGCGATCTCATTGTATTTAACACCCTCTGCACGAAGCGTGGCAACGCTTCCTGAAAGCGCGTCGATCTTGTGGTACACCTTGTTGTTGAACATCTCTGCTGAACCTTTCTACCTGAGTGAAAGTAGGTGCAAGTATACCACAATCGCCCATTTCCCTCAAATTCGCCCGCGCCAAACCGGACATAGACACATCTTCAGAAGGAGTGTCAGTCCTCAATCATGTGCGCCAGGCGTTTCCGCGCGGCGCGAAGCATCTGTGGACTGCGGGAGTAGTCGGTTGCCGTCTTCACGATGGTTCTGGTGACGGCGTCACATGCCTGCAGCCCCGCCTTTTTGGCGGCAAGCTGGAGATATTCATAGTCCTCCACGCCATCACGGCACTGTGCCAACTTGATCGATGGCCATATTCCATCTTCACCGGGATACATCATTATCCCGTCTCCGGGCATGCCATTGCCGTTGTGCGTACGGAACCAGGGGAAAAATGTATCGCCCGGATCGAAGCGGCGGTTTCCGTGCCACTTGTTCACTATCCAAAAAAGCAGTCCGTCGGACCGGTACAGATGCGTCATCCACCCAAGAAGGCGCCCTTCTATTGGAGGATATTCCCATGACGCGAAGTTCGCATACGGATATGTGGGAGAACAGCACACGTACCACCACACCTTCTTTCCTTCCTTGCGCAACGTCTCTGATACGTCAATGCTGTAGGCATCAGTAGTGGGACAGAGCCAATCGCACGCAAGCGGACCCTTGATTCTGCCATTCACGAAATCCTGATAATTCCTTGCGGTCGTCATCATCGGTATTCCGGGAACCTCATTCTGAAACCTGCGCCAGAAACTCTCTATCACGGGATTGAAACTCTTTGGCCGTTCATCAAAGCCGTACACGTACGCCATGCTGTCCAGGCCATGCTTTTTAAGCTCTTGCACATACGGTTTGACTATCCCCACGAAATAATCGCAGAACTTCGGATCCTTCAATGCATCAGCGGAACAGGTAAGCACCCAGCGGGCATTGGGATCCTTCGGTGGCGGCACGATATTGAGTATGTTGAACCGATTCATCCCCCTGCTTCTGGCGTAAAGCAGGTCCCCTATCTCCGGCGGTGTCGTGCGGGATATGTCATCAGGATTCAGACGATGATCAAGCATCACGTCAATCGCCTCCCTCTTGCGCCGCCTGAAATCCTCCGGATAGAGAGCTCTGATGAATCCATCCATCAGAGCGAACGCAGTCTCCATGCCAAATGTTGCGGGGAGAGCGAAGTTCTCGACCGTTACGGATACCGGCACGCGCGCCATCTCCCTGCCGCCGTCCCGGACGACAATGACGCCGCAATACTCACCGGCCGCAGCATCATGTTCGGCGAAGACCGTAACCCACGCACCCTGCGTGGAAGCCGGACGCACCCGCATCGGAGCAGGCGGCAGAAGAGGATCGGGAAACCAGCGTTCGTCTGCGGGGAACGCATGCGGGTGGCGCAGAGCTCCATGCTCGCGGGCGAGATATCCCTGCCTGCGCCAGTCGACGCACCCGCGAAGGACGACCCCGTCCCTGCGCTTCAGCGGAGAGATGTGGAGTGTGGCGGCACGCCACTCTACATCTCCGGCGGTGGATATGAGAACCTGCGCCGACTCACGCTCGCGCTTTGCGAGCGAAAGCCTAATTCCGGAAGATGCGTCACGCTGAGGAAACGTAAGCGGCGTCACAAGTTTCATCGAATCCTCCGTCCATACCTTCACTTTGCCGGACGGTATTGGAGAGGAAACGGTGTCGGGCAACGCCTCGGATTCCACGACGGTCTTGAGCCTGCGTCCGCTGAGCACGACTCTGGTGACAGACCGAGTGTTCGAGAACGGTCTATCTGTGACTGCGAATGTGGAAATCGTCTCTCCATTGCCCATCATACGCTCAACCTTGAAGTCCCGGAAGCTGACGGAACCGCGGGTTTTCTCCCCCTTCGCCTTGCTGCGGAAAATGGCGTAGGCATCGATCTTCTTCACGGGCTTCTTGGGAATGAACACTTTTTTGGTCTCCTCCCAGTCATGCGTTCCAAGAGTGAAATTCGCCTTTCTGGCCCATGCAGCCGTTCCGTCGGCATAGAACACATCGAGGAACATACAATATTCAAGCGCATGCGCATCCGTCGCCTTGCTCCAGCCGGAAAACACAATCGGTTCGTCAGACGGATTGTCGTACTTGAACACCTTCCACAATCCCTGCTTGACAGGCACATGATCGGCCATCGCCATAAAAGCGGCGACCGTCGCAACGGATACGGAAAGAAAGAACTTATTGACCATCACCATAGTTCAAGCCCTGATCCCTTCACATTAATCATCGGTTTTTACAACTACGCCAAGACAGCCTGCCTAAGCAATCAGCATTCCCGTCTTGCCGATATCAGCTCAACATGAACGGCTGAGAATAGAGGACTTCACCGCAACCATCGGCGGCAGTTGCACGGATCCGGGCGAACACATCGTCATGCGCCCTGACTGCCCCTCCCTGAGACTTGGCATTCCAGACAACTTCACGTCCTTCGGCCTTCTTTGCCACACCTCGCGCCGTAACCACCTCGAAATGCGCAGGCTTGTCGGTCGACGCCTTCACGCATTTTCCGTCAAACGAAAGATGCGTGAACGCCAACTCGTCCAGGCCGTGCTTTGCCCCATAGAAATTGCCTTCGCGATATGCCTTAAGGCAAGCGTGGACGGCCCGTTCCTCCACACACAGGACATTAACCCCGAAATCCTCCTTCCTGATCGACCAATCAGGCACGAAGAAACCAAAGCATTGCCTTCCCGTAGAAAGGGCGTAGTCCCAGTAGGCTTCACTGTTTCTTCCGGCCGCTAGCACTTCAATCCCCAACACGCGAGGATCGTGGTCAAGTATCTCCAGCATCAGCGAACGGCTGAGCTTCGTCCATGTAGGATGGTTGATAGTAACCCCGCCACCATCCTCATGAATCAACCCCGCAATCATCCGATCTACGGCCACACGCCATTTCTCGCCGGATCCGAAGTAATATCCTCCTTCAGACCAGGTCTTGTATCTGTTGCGGGCGTCAAACGTTCCTGACGCATATGCGGAACCCGGTGCGCACATGTGCAGATTTCCGGCGAACTTGCCATTGTCCAGACGGAACCCATGATGCTCTGCATTGGGAGCCTCAAGCACTCCTTCCGGCAACGGATTGAAAAGAGGCGCTCCCTCCTTGAACGGAAGCCTTGAGGCAAGTTCCGGATCAATCTTGTCCTTAAAGCCATCAAGGATGCTGTTCCAGTCGAAAGGCCCGGGAGTTAATTTCCCTTTTATCGTCACAGGATGCTCATGATGCATTATGTAATAGTTCTTCGTCATCTTCGACGCCGGAACATAAGGCGCACTCGGATAGTAGTTGGACATCGTCATAAGTCCGAAACCACGCTTCAGATACACATCCAGCATCTTCTGGCTTGTGCAATGCCCATGTGACGTTGTCTTCACGCGCATCACCTTGGACCAATCCAGCCCCCGGTACGGGACGCGGTTGCGGGGCGGGGCGCCCCGTTTCACGTTAGGCAACGGAACGTCTTTTGAAGCGTATGCGGCGTCAAAGCCCGAAATGATTGCGCTCGCTGCGCCAAGCTTGACAAATTCTCTCCTCTTCATGGAAGCACCTCTCTCTTTATTTTTCATTATATTTTAGCGTAATAGGGCATACGACACGGAAGCCGTAAGCCTTAGCTTGATCCGACGAACGATATGTAATATCAGAACTGCGATATGTAGTACGTGCATATGGTGTCCATGAATAATTGAATCGAGAGCCCCGTAAAACACGTTCATTCCCTACCGTCCCGATTGGATTCACAACCTCGTTGGTACCAAGATTTGCCTTATATTTATCACGACACCATTCAAGCGTATTGCCTATCATATCATACAGACCCCATGCGTTCGGAGTCTTCTGTCCGACGGCATGTGTTTGTCGTTCGTTGACATCAGAATAAAGGCTGATATCCCAATGCCAAGCGATCTTACTGACATTTCCCTCTGTATATGCCTCACCTGTGTACAGAAGCCATGTCGTACCCGCCTTGCAGGCATACTCCCACTCCGCATCTGACGGCAGGTCAAAGTCTATTCCAGTCAAATTGCGCAGCTTTTTGATTGCACAACTTGAAGTCAAACTATTGTGTCCTGTGCCTGTACCACTTCCTCGAAGGTGATCATAATTTATTCCGCAGCGAGGTCTTATGGGAGAATCGGCATATGTATAGTAGTGTCCGCCCAAAGCGGCCGCCCCTGTCATGCGACGATACTGCTCCTGCGTAACCGGATAGATGCCTATGAAATAATCTTCGCTCAAAGTCACATAGTGTGCGGCCTCGTCAGCTCTGGGCGTCGCAGTCAATCCAGCCTGCTCAAAATCAGCCGCAGTTGCCCCCATCTGCCAACGAACGCCTGCAGCATGTATGCGGCGCATCACAAGACGGGACGTGCGATAGATGTCATTGGACAGACCGCCTTCGGGAAATGCATTGGTCGACACATAATAGGCTATGGCAGGTGCCGTATCATCCCCGAGCGATACAACCATGTAATCCGGCGGCTCTTCCGGAAGGTGGGCGGTGACCTTTGCCGTCAGGCACGTATGGGTGTGACCCGGCCAAGACAGACGCGGCTGCCATCTTATCGTACGCATGCTATTCGTCTCCGTCACAAGGCGATTGACATCTCCTTCAACGTTGCTGAAGTTGGCCTCTCCTATCGAAACACCGTTCGTGAGGAAATCAACAGTCACAATTGCCGGCTCTTCGCCAAGGTTGTACGAGACCGTGACAAGCCTTGTACCGCTCTGCTTAAGCACGGCATTCGATATCACCATTTCATTTGCAGAAGCAGATACCGCCAGCATTGCCGCAAACACCAGAATAAGCACCTTTTTCATGTTATTCACCCTCCACCGTTTCTGATCCTTCGCCCGCATCCTCACCTGGCTCTTCGGCTTCAGGCTCCGGGAACTTGAGCGTCAACGGACACATCACACGGAAACCATGGGCGACAGCCCCTGTCTCAGAGCTTGTTGTGTTAATGCTTGGATTCTGTCCATATCGATAAGTAGTACGTGCATAAGACATTTTATAATTGTAACGAGAACCTCGTACAACACGATAATCACCAGTGGTTCCAATTGGATCAACCACGTCATCCACCCCCAAATCTTCCACGTATTTATCACGACACCATTCAAGCGTATTGCCTATCATATCATACAGACCCCACTCATTTGGAATCTTCTGTCCAACAGGATGAGTTTGGCTCGATGAATTGTTTGAATTCCAAGCAATCTCATTTACGTTTGCTTGCGTATAGGCTTTACCAGTATACAAAAGCCATGTCGTTCCCGCTTTGCAGGCATACTCCCACTCTGCATCCGAGGGAAGATCGAAATCAATTCCTGTAAGATTACGAAGTTTCTGAATGGCACAACTCGAGGTCAAATCATCATGCCCCGTCCCTGTATTTTTCCCACGAAGGCCGTCATAGTTGACTCCCGTACGCGGCCTGACAGCAGAATCTTCGTATCCCTTAAAAAAGCCACCTAAAGCGGATGCCCCCGTCATACGGCGATACTGCTCCTGCGTTACAGCATAGATGCCGATAAAATAATCATAGGTAAGCGTCACGTGGTGGGCTGTTTCGCGAGCTTCAGGCGATGCCGTAGATCCAGCCTGCTCATAATCGGCTTTTGTTGCTCCCATCTGCCAACGGACATTGGCTGCGCGGATGCGGCGCATGACAAGGCGCGATGTGCGGTAAACGTCATCAGCCAAGGTACTGGGGAAAGCATTTGTCGAAACATAGTAGGATATCGGGGACACGCTCTTATCCCCGAGCGACACAACCATGTAGTCCGGCGGATCCTGCTGCGCCCATGCCGTAACCTGCGCGGACAATTTCACACCACTGTGCCCCGGCCAGGACTTTGACGGCTGCCAGTGTATCGTGTGAACGGAGTTCGTCTGAACGACAACACGATTTACCGCGCCGAATACATTGTTGAAATTGGCCTCGCCGATCGACACGCCATTCGTAAGGAAATCAACGGTTATGATTGCCGGCAGATCTCCAAGCTCATACGAAACCGTAACCAACCGGGTATAAGCATCCTGCTCTATCTGGACGTCCGAAACAGATATCACCGGAGCGACCGTACTCTCGGCACCACCCGACACCTCTTCCGCAGCGCATGCCGTCGCAATACATGCCGCAATGAAGCAAATCGTATTTCTCATGGCCAAACCTCCCTTAACGGACGACAAACGTCAATCCTATTTTTTCAGAGGTAAAATAGTCGAGCGCCGTGGATTCTATATGAACCGACGCACGATCCGGAGCATCCAATTCTATCATATTGGATGAAACAGCCTGAACTACACCGCGCATTGACGTAGCAACTGTTTCCGCAAACAATGACAGCACCGAAACGGACATCAGTGCCATCACACATGACTTTACCTGCCTTACATTCATCTTTCGCAACTCCTCCTTAAACGGACGCCAAGATATCAAAATTCTTTTTTTTTTTCAACAAAAAAAGCAGAAGACCTGTCCGAGAAACGGCGGGTTTTTTGATATAATTTCGGGTAAATGGAAAAGTCGCGACAGATATCAACTGTTAGCGCAGAAACTCAAGGATAGACAATGAAGTGTTTTGCGTTTTCGTTCAAATGTGCTGCGGTGATCGCGGCGATTGTTGTCGCCGTATCCACGGCTAAAGGTGAGCAGAAGGGACTGTTGATTCTCCAGTGCGGCAGCGACTGGTGCGAAAGCGGCGAAGACGTGCGCAAGGTCTTTGAGGGCGGTGCGTTCCGCAGGGCGCTCGGCGGGCGCTTCGATTTCGCGGTCTACGACGATATGGACGAGCCGACGGCGAAGGTGAAGACGGAGAACTGCGCGAGACGTACAGAGCCGATCTGCGTGGTTACTACCCGCTTCCGAGGTCATTCAAAGGGTTGAAATCGCATAAAGCCTTGTAAAACGCGCGTT
>JAZOAC010000019.1:0-45317 GCA_045595285.1 Kiritimatiellia bacterium
CATGATGGACTTGGCGACAGCAGTAGGCTCGCCCTTGCCCGTCACGATGGCAGTCGGACCCGCAAACATCGCGTTGACCTCTTCGCTCCAGCCCTTCTCCTTCGCGACATGCGCGAGGAAGCTGTTCTTCACGACGAGAAGGCGAGAGTCCTGTGCGCGGAGAGCATTGCGAAGCTTGCCGATCTGGACAACATCCACACCGCCATAGTTGATGATGAAGCAGTAATCGCTCGCATTTACGCGCTCGAGGACTTCCTTCAGAATTGCGACTTTTTCGATTCTCATTTCGTCACACTCCTTTTACTCGGCATCCATGGAAAGGACGCAGGGCACTCCAGGGCCCATGGTTGAGCAAAGCGTGAGGGTCTTGATGAACTGCCCCTTCACGGTCGCGGGCTTAGCAGCATTGACGGCCGAAACGACAGCCTTGACGTTCTGTGCGAGCTTGTCGGCATCGAAAGAGAGCTTGCCGGCGATGACGCAACAGTTGCCCGTCTTGTCCATGCGGAAGTCAACCTTACCGGCCTTTGCCTCCTTGACGGCAGTAGCGGGATCGTCCGTGACGGTACCTGTCTTCGGGTTGGGCATAAGGCCGCGGGGACCGAGCACGCGAGCGCACTTGCGGACATTCTTCATGGCTTCAATCGTTGCGATGGCAACGTCAAAATCGCACCAGCCGTCCTTCGTGATCTTCTCGATGAGGTCGTCCATGCCGACATAGTCTGCGCCGGCGGCCTTCGCCTGGTCGGCGTGCTCACCGCCTGCGAAAACGAGAACCTTGACGTTCTTGCCCGAACCGGCGGGAAGCTTGACCGTGCCGCGCACGGGGGAGTCGCTGCGGACGCAGTTCGTGCCGAGGCAGAACGCGACGTCGAGCGTCTCGTCGAACTTGGCTGCGGGGTGGGCCTTGATGAATTTGATGGCCTCCTCAATGGAAACGGGCTGCTTGGGCGCGTCCTTGAGAATGGCTCTGTACTTCTTACCAAACTTTGCCATGGGTCAAATCCTTTCAGTCAACAATTTCGATACCCATGTTGCGTGCGGTGCCGGCGATCATGCGCATCGCGGCTTCCGGATCGGTGGTGTTGAGGTCCGCCTTCTTCATCTCGACGATCTTCGCGAGCTGCTCCTTGGTGACCTTGCCGACCTTGTTCTTGTTGGGAACTCCCGAACCCTTCGCGAGACCTGCTTCCTTCTTGAGGAGAACGGACGCCGGCGGCGACTTGAACTCGAGGGAGAAGCTGCGGTCCTGATAGACCGTGATGATTACGGGAATCACGAGACCCGCCTGCTTGGCGGTCTTCGCGTTGAACTCCTTGCAGAACTGCATGATGTTGACACCAGCAGAACCGAGTGCCGGACCGACCGGCGGCGCAGGATTCGCGGCTCCTGCCGGAATCTGGAGCTTTACTACGCCCTTGACCTTCTTGGCCATTTTCTATGTTCCTTTTTCTCGTGTCCTCCCGGCGACCCTGCCGGTACAAACGGACCGATGATTAACAACGCTTTACACCGCAGGGTTGGATGAGACGAGATCCTCAACGGCCATCTTCTCAACCTGCCAGTATTCGACGTCAACAGGGGTTTTGCGGCTGAAAATCTGAACCTCAACCGTGAGCTTACCCTTGGGATCGACAACAGAGACCTGTCCCACCTGCCCTTGGAAGGGACCGTCTATAACCTTCACCGTGTCATCCACGTTGAAAAGCACTTTCGGACGCGGCGGCGGCTCCGCCTTCCCACCACCTTTGCCGGTGGAGAGAATCGCGTCAATTTCCGACTGCTTAAGGGGCATCGGACGCTCCCCACCCACAAAGCCAATCAACCCCGGCGTCTCACGGAGGAACTGCCATGTGCGGTCATAAATAGCTTTCTTGCCCGAGGAATCAACACCCTTTGCCTCGTCATACAACGCGAGTTCGCAAAGCAGATATCCAGGGAAGAACTTCTTGGTGATCGTACGGCTCTTACCGTTCTTCTTTTCGGTCACCTTCTCCGTTGGAATGACGCACTCGCCAACATAGTCCCCCATGGCCTCAAGCCTAGTGCGGGCAATAATGGATTTCTGGACCTTGTTCTCCTGTCCAGTCAGCGTATGCAATACAAACCACTCTTTTTTCATCGCGAGCCTCTTATGCTCCTGCGTGAACAAATTTGATGAAGAGCTCAATCACCTTGTCGCACGCCAATGTCGTGACGGCAAGAATGAAGATGAACGCTATGACAACCAGCGTCGAATCATAGAGCTCTTGCTTGCCAGGCCACGATACACGCTTGGCCTCGCCTTTAACCTCAGCAAAGTAGCCCTTGATGCGATTGAAAAAATTCATCCTCTGCTCCTCAGTCCTTTTGGCAGGGTAGGAGGGAATCGAACCCCCATAGGCGGTTTTGGAGACCGCTGCACTGCCATTGTGCTACTACCCTAAAAAAGGAAATCGAATTACTTGACCTCTTTGTGTCCCGTGCGCTTGCGGCAAGCCGGGCAGAACTTCACCTTTTCAACACGCTCAGTCATCGTCTTTTTGTTGCGCGTTGTCGTGTAGTTGCGGCGCTTGCATTCATTGCACGCCAGAATCGCCAGTTCTCTTGGCATCTTATTCTTCCTTCCGTCTTCAGGGTTAGAGCCCGCTCCTCCGTCCGGCCGACCACATGCGGCCGGAAACCAGGAGCGGGCATCCCACAGAAGACGATCTTGTTACTTGATCACCTTCGAAACCGTGCCGGCGCCGACCGTGCGGCCGCCTTCGCGGATGGCGAAGCGCATCTTCTCTTCGAGAGCGACGGGAGCGATGAGCTTGACCTTGAGCGAAACGTTGTCGCCAGGCATGACCATCTCAACACCCTCGGGGAGCTCGATGTCACCCGTGACGTCCGTCGTGCGGATGTAGAACTGAGGACGATAGCCCTTCATGAACGCCGTGTGGCGGCCACCCTCGTCCTTCGTGAGGACGTAAACCTGGCCCTCGAACTCGGTGTGAGGCGTGATGGAGCCCGGCTTGGCGAGCACCTGACCGCGCTGGACGTCTTCCTTCTTGGTACCGCGGAGGAGGCAGCCAACATTGTCACCGGCCTGACCCTGATCGAGAAGCTTACGGAACATCTCAACGCCCGTGCAAGCCGTCTTGGCCGTGGGCTTGAGGCCGATGATCTCGACTTCGTCGCCAACCTTGATCACGCCGCGCTCGACACGGCCCGTAACCACCGTACCACGGCCTTCAATCGAGAAGATGTCTTCAATCGGCATGAGGAACGGCTGGTCAAGAGCGCGCTCAGGCTCGGGGATGTAGGTATCGAGAGCATCCATGAGCTCGGTGATGCAATTGCAAGCGGCATCTTCCTTGGAGGTGGCCTGCGTGGCAGGATAGGCAGCGCCGCGGACGACCGGAGCATTGTCGCCATCGTAGTCGTACTTGGAGAGGAGCTCGCGCACTTCCATCTCGACGAGATCGAGCATTTCGGCATCGTCAACGAGATCGCACTTGTTGAGGAACACCACGATCTTCGGCACGCCGACCTGGCGGGCAAGAAGAACGTGCTCGCGCGTCTGCGGCATGGGGCCGTCAACGGCGGAGACCACGAGGATGGCGCCGTCCATCTGAGCCGCGCCGGTGATCATGTTCTTCACATAGTCGGCGTGACCGGGGCAGTCAACGTGCGCATAGTGGCGGTTCTCGGTAGCGTACTCAACGTGGGAGGACGCAATCGTCAAAATCTTGGTAGCATCACGACGACCGGCGGATTCGGAAGCCTTGGCAACCTGGTCGTACTTGATTTCGTCGCAGAGACCCTTGAGGGACTGGACGTGCGTGATGGCGGCCGTAAGTGTGGTCTTACCGTGGTCGACGTGGCCGATGGTGCCGACGTTCACGTGCGGCTTGCCGCCGCGATCGAATGTTTCCTTTGCCATTTTACTGGTCTCCTGTGAGTTATTTCTTGTCTTCTTTCCCCTTTCAGGCGAATGGAGCCATCAAGCAGAATCGAACTGCCGACCTCTTCCTTACCAAGGAAGTGCTCTACCAACTGAGCTATAATGGCCTTGTTTGCCTAAAAAAGGAAGCCGTATTATACTACATCTGGGCTTCGACTGCAAGTGGGAAAATGAAGGAAAAAACACCAAGTTATCTGCAGAGTGTCTTTTCTATTTGACAAACTGGGAGTATGGTATAATGATGGGCATTATGAATGCTATATCCTGTTTCATGGCTGAGCTTGTCGGCACCGCAATGCTCATACTTCTCGGCAACGGCGTCGTTGCCAACGTCCTTCTGGAGAAGTCCGGAATGAAAGGCGGCGGGAGCGTGCAGATCACCATCGCGTGGGGTCTTGCGGTTCTGCTGCCGGCTTTCATATTCGGTGCGACGTCCGGCGCGCATTTCAATCCGGCGCTCACCATCGCACTCGCCGCTGACGGAAGTCTGGCGACGGGGCTAGTCGGATGGTACATCGCCGGCCAGATGCTGGGCGGATGCGTCGGCGCGTTTTTGGTGTGGGCGCTCTACCACCGTCATTTCACGGCGACGGACGATGCTCTCGCAAAGCGAGCCTGCTTCTGCACCGCCCCAAGCATTCCGTGCGCACCGTGCAACTTCCTCTCCGAAGCGATAGGCACGTTCGTGCTGGTGTTCGCGATCAAGGGTCTGGCACAGGTGCAGGGAATTGCCGGCGGACTGGGAAACTTCCTTGTGTTCGGAATAATCGTCTCCATCGGCATGTCCCTGGGAGGTCTCACCGGATACGCAATAAACCCGGCGCGCGACCTGGCGCCACGCATCATATACGCGCTCGTCCCAATGAAGGACAAGGCGCCCGCGAACTGGCGCTACGCCTGGATTCCCGTTGCCGGACCGATCGTCGGCGCACTTGCCGCCGTCGCCCTGTACAGAGCGTTTCCCTGGCCAGCCCAATGACATTCGCCGCAACCGCAGAATAAGGAACGCACACGATGAACGCAAAATACATACTTTCGCTTGACGCCGGCACATCTTCGAGCAGGGCAATCCTCTTCGACCGCAACGGACGCATCGTGGCCGTATCCCAGCGAGAGTTCCGCCAGATATACCCGAAACCGGGATGGGTCGAACACGATCCGCTGGAGATATGGGAGACGCAGCGCGCCGTCGCGCGCGAGGTTCTCGACAAGGCGGAGGTCAACCCTTCCGAGATCGTGTCACTCGGAATCACCAATCAGCGAGAAACGACGGTTGTGTGGAACCGCGAGACCGGACGTCCCGTGTGCAATGCCATCGTATGGCAGTGCCGCCGGACAAGCGAGTTCTGCGACTGCCTGAAGCAGGGCGGCCTTGCGGACGACATCCGCAGCAAGACGGGCCTTCTGCCGGACGCCTACTTCTCCGGCACGAAACTGCGCTGGATACTCGAGAACATTCCCGGCGCACGGCAGGATGCCGCAGACGGCAAGCTCCTTTTCGGAACGATCGACACCTGGCTCATCTGGAACCTCACGGGAGGCAAAGTGCATGCGACCGACCATTCCAACGCCTCGCGCACAATGCTCTACGACATCGGCGCGCTCCGCTGGGACGACGCCATCCTCAACGAATTCGGCATTCCGCAGTCCATGCTTCCGGACGTGCGCCCTTCCAGCGGCTCCTTCGGCGAGACGGCGGCATCCGTGTTCGGCAGGGCCATTCCGATAAGCGGAGTCGCCGGCGACCAGCAGAGCGCACTGTTCGGACAGACGTGCTTCGAGGCCGGCGACGCGAAGAATACATACGGCACCGGATGCTTCATGCTGATGAACACAGGAGAGCGCAGAGTGCCATCGGCGAACGGTCTGCTCACGACAATCGCATGGGGACTGGACGGCAAGGTGTCGTACGCGCTGGAGGGCAGCGTATTCACCGCCGGTGCCGCAATACAGTGGCTGCGCGACGAACTGGGACTGATCGCCTCCGCTTCGGATTCCGAAGCCATGGCGCGGTCCGTGCCGGACACCAACGGCTGCTATGTCGTGCCGGCGTTCACAGGACTCGGCGCTCCGTACTGGGACCAGTACGCACGCGGCGCGATCCTCGGACTGACGCGCGGCGTGAACCGGAATCACATCGTGCGCGCAACGCTCGAATCGCTCGCATACCAGACGGCCGATGTGCTGGACGCGATGAAGCGCGATGCGGGGATCGATCTCAACTCGCTGAGGGTGGACGGCGGAGCTTCGGCAAACGACTTCCTGATGCAGTTCCAGAGCGACATCATCGGCGTGCCGGTAGAGCGTCCGGAATGCATCGAGACGACAGCTCTCGGCGCCGCCTACCTTGCCGGGCTCGGCGTAGGGTTCTGGAGCGACAAGTCGGAGCTGAAGGACTGCTCATGCGGACTCAGCCGCTTCTCGCCGTCGCTCGGCAAGTGCGAACGCGCCGACGCCTTGGCAGGATGGCATTCCGCCGTCAAAAGGGTTATGTGATGCGCGGAACGGAACTCCCGTCAAACCTCAATTCATCCTGCATTCAACCCGCCCTTGGCTGCGCTTGCTTTGCCCCGCGCCTTCTGACGAGGAATGTCCGATACGCGACTACTAGACCGTTTCCAGCATCTTGAACAGTGAGGTTATCTTCCGGTCTGCGGTGCTGCCTGAGACACGCTCGACGAACGCCGGATCCCGGCTGCCCTGCATGTAGAACACCGCGCGCGGCCCATTTACGTCCAGCCGCGACACCCTTTTGGCTGCACACCGCACGCGAAACTCAGCCAGACGCACGAGCCGCACCGCGGCGGGCGGCAGTTTGCCGTACCTGTCCGCGAGCTCCCGCCTCAGACGAAGAACGTCCTTGACCGTTGCCGCCTCCGCAAGACGGTGATGGAAATCCATGCGCTGCGACTCCTCCTCCACGTAGTCGTAGGGAAGAGATGCGCCGGCATCAGGATCGGCGGTCCCCGGCGAGAAATCGATGAAATCGAGATTGACCGATACGTCCACGATGTCATGGACGACCTCGCCGCGCAGTTTCGCGATGGTGCGCCGAAGAAGCTGGCAGTAGAGGGAGAATCCGACGGCGGCGATGTGTCCGGACTGCTCGCTTCCGAGAAGGTTCCCTGCTCCGCGTATCTCAAGATCGCGGAGCGACAGATTGTACCCGCTCCCGTGCCCCGAATGCTTGCGCAGCGCATCGAGACGCTCGCGCGCGTCGGAATCCACAAGTCCCTCCTCCGGAAGCAGGAAGAACGCATATCCCTGACGCGAGCCGCGCCCCACGCGTCCGCGCAGCTGGTAAAGCTCCGCGATCCCGAAACGGTCAGCCCTGTCGACTATGATCGTGTTCGCACGGGTGATGTCCAGTCCGGACTCCACAATCGTCGTGCAGATGAGAACGTCGGTCAGCCCTTCCGCAAAACGGCGCATCTTGTCGGCAAGGACATTCGTGGGCATCTGTCCGTGCGCGACGTCTATCTTGGCGTCCGGACACAGTTCCCTAAGCCGCTTCTCCGCCTTGGAGATGGTGATCACGCGGTTGTACAGATAGTACACCTGTCCGCCGCGGGCAAGTTCGCGTTCGACGGCGGAACGTATCGTCGAATCGCAGTCGCGTACGATCTTCGTCTCGGTGGCGACACGTTCGCGCGGCGGCGTCTTGAGGACGGAAAGGTCGCGCGCGCCAGTCATCGAAAGGTACAGCGTGCGCGGAATCGGCGTTGCGCTCATGGTGAGCACATCGGCCGTAGCGCGCAGACGCTTGAGATATTCCTTGTGCCGCACTCCGAAGCGCTGCTCCTCGTCGACGATGATCAGCCCCAGGTCCTTGAACTGAACCTTGGACGAAAGCAGCGCGTGCGTACCGATCACGATGTCGGCGGCGCCGCTTGCAAGACGGGACCGCGCCCCCTTCTTCACATCGTCGGTCTGGAACCGGCTCATCGCCTCTATGCGGACCGGAGTGCCCTCAAAGCGGGAA
Organism: Kiritimatiellia bacterium; assembly: GCA_045595285.1. Lineage (GTDB taxonomy): Bacteria > Verrucomicrobiota > Kiritimatiellia > RFP12 > UBA1067 > UBA1731. Next base: position 7,911 of record JAZOAC010000019.1, read on the forward strand.
AGGAAGGTTTCATAATGCTGCTGCGCCAATACGGTGGTTGGCGCAAGAAGCGCGGTCTGCTTTCCGTTCATCGCAGCGATGAACGCCGCGCGCATCGCGACCTCGGTCTTGCCGTAGCCTGCGTCCCCGCAGATCAGGCGGTCCATCGGCCTGGTGGATGCGAGATCGCGTTTAACATCCTCGATCGCAGCGGCCTGGTCCGGCGTCTCATCATACGGAAACGCAGCCTCGAACGCGATGATGTCGTCCTCTTCCACACTGTAGGCAAAGCCCGGGACGACAGCCCGCCTGGCCTGAGTCTCAAGCAGTGAGGCCGCAAGGTCCGCAACGGCGCGCTGTGCGTCGCACTTGTCCTTGGTCCAGCGTTTCCCATCCAAGCGGTGAAGCTTCACCTTCTCGCCCTTGACGCCGACGTAGCGGGACAGAAGATGCGCATGGGCGACAGGCACATGGAGTTTCGCGCCTTCGGCATACTCGATGGTGAACACCTCGCTGCGCGTGCCGCCCACCTCTATTTCCGTCGAGCCGAGAAAACGCCCGATTCCGTGATCAAGATGTACGACAAGTTCACCGGGCTCGATATCCATCGCCTCGCCAAGCCGCTCTCCCGAACGGGCGGCGATCGTACTTCGCCGTCCTGCGACGGCGTGGCGGCGTTTTGCGCCGGGAACACGGTCCGACCGGGCGGCTACGACAAGCCCCTCGCAGGCGAAACCGCCGGAAAGGACGTCGTCCTCCACTATCAGCGAACCGCGGCGGCGTTCTGCGGAAAGATATTTCCTGAGTCCGTCGCGCACCCGTTCGACAAGCATCGGATCTGTGATGCGCTGCTCCACGAACCCCGGGATCGGTGCGGTCGCGAATGAAGCTGTCGGCACGCCTCGCGGGGCAGGATCGCCGGTGAAGACGGTCTTGAACGATTCAATAGGCATATGGGCGATCTCGTGGGCGTAGTCGTTATGCTCAAGCGCCAATATGCAGCTGTGCGGAGGAAGAAGCTCAAAGAGAGACCTGCGGTCTTCGACTGCAGAGGCTTTGCCCGCATCGACCGATACCGGCTCGAGCCTTACAGACTCGATTCTCCCGACGGAGACCTGGGTGCCGGGATCGAACACGCGAAGGCTCTCCAGCTCATCGCCGAAGAACTCAGCGCGGACAGGACGTTCATCGCCCGGACTCCATGCGTCCAAAACGCCGCCGCGCACGGAGAATTCGCCCGGGGACGACACCTCGGCCACACGCTCGTACCCCGCCGCAAGAAGTTTCGCCTGGACATCCGCAAAGCCCAGCCCCGAACCGCCATGTCCCGGAAGCGACAGCGTAAGCGATGCGTACTGGACACGGTCGGAGGACGCCACGCCTTCCTTGAGCGCCATCACCGGCGACACGACAACAAGGGGATACGGGCGTATCGAATATGCGCCCAACGCGGCGGAAACCTTCAGTCGTGCGGCGACGGACCCCCTGTCGTCCTCGATCTCGGGAGGAAATTCAAGCGCCCGCACCCCAACCTCGTCCGCAATCGACTCCAGATCTGAAAACAGCGCGTCCGCCTCCGGCAGACCTGATGCGACTGCGACGACAACGCCGCCGCTCTTCACGGCGAGCGCGGCGGCGGCAAACGCAGAGGAACTTCCGACAAGTGACTGATACGCAACCGCGGGTGCTCCATCAGGAACGCCCGCGGTGAATGCCTTGAGGAATATGTCGAATCTCTTCGACATGCCTGTCTGTCACGGCCTGTCACTCAGTCGACAAAAAGCGACGGAGTGGTCATCTCCGCCGGAACGGGGAGACCGAGAAGTTCGAGAGTCGTGGGCGCAATGGCGGAAAGCTTGGCCAGAGGCATTAGCTTTCGTTCGTTCGCATCCTTCGCCACGTAGAAGCAATCCACAAGGTTGAGCGTGTGAGAGGTCTTCGTGAGGCCGGTCTTGTAGTCGACCATCTGCTCGGCATTGCCGTGATCCGCGAAGATCAGGACCTGCGCGTCAAGCTCCATGAGGCGCGGCATGATCTTGCCGATACATTCGTCCGTTACCTCGACGGCCTTCGTAGCGGCGGCGAGATCTCCGGTGTGGCCGACCATGTCGCAGTTTGCGTAGTTGACCACGATGAGACCGTACGGATTGTTCTCGAGACGGCGGAGAAGCTCGTCCGTTACATTGTACGCGTCCATCTCCGGATGGGAAGCGAACGTGGCGGGATCGAACCGGCTCTTGACCTCGACCTGGTCCTCGCCCTCGGAAGGCTTGGTGGACTTGCCGTTGAAGAAGCTGGTGACGTGGCGGAACTTCTGGGTCTCGGCAATGCGGAGCTGCTTGATTCCGGCGCGGGAAACGACCTCGCCAAGAAGGTTGTCCATTCCGCCGCCTGCGCCCATCGCGCCAAGGAGGTAGTCCGAGAACTCATCCCAATAGCGGGTGAAGCCAAGATATGCGATCTTGGGACGCACGCTGCGCGCACCCTGATAGTCGTCGCAGACGAACGCCTGCGTAAGCTGGATGGCGCGATCCTGGCGGTAGTTGGTGTGCATCACGGAATCGCCATCCTTGATTCCGGCGAAATCGCCGATGACATAGCAGGGAATGTACTCGTCGGTCATTTCCGTGCCGTCAGGCGTCTTGCCCGTGGCATATTCCGCATTGACAGCCTCTTCTGCGGAAGCGGCCCTCTTGCCCTTTGCGGCGACGAGACATTCATAAGCCTCGGAGGTGAGTTCCCAGTTCTTGGAGCGGTCCATGCCGTAGTAGCGGCCCATCACCGTCCCGATCACGGCATTGCCGACCGCCTCAAGCTCCTGGTTGAGGCGTGCAATGTACTCAAGCGTGGAGCGAGGCGGGGTATCGCGTCCATCCAGGAACGGGTGAACGACAATCCTGCCTTCGGGGAACTCCTTGCGCGCCTGGCGCATGAGCTTGAAGAGGTGCTCCTGATGCGCATGGACGCCTTCATCCTGAAGGAGACCAAGGAAATGGAGAGAGGAATTGTTGTTCTTCCAGTTCGAGATGAGTGCCGCCCATTTCTCGCTCTTGAAGAGTTCGCCGGAGGAAAGACCGTCGTCGATGCGCTTGAGCTCCTGGACGACTACACGTCCGGCGCCCATGTTGAGGTGCCCCACTTCAGAGGACCCTTGATAGCCGTCGGGAAGTCCGACAGCCTCGCCGCAACAGTCAAGAAGACAATGCGGATACTGAGCGCGGATTGCGTCAATGACAGGTGTCTTTGCGGCAGCGGCGGAATTGCCGTCGGTGCGATCGTTCACGCCCCAGCCGTCACGGATGATAAGTACTACAGGTCTCATGGTTTTTATTTTTAGTTGATGGTTGGTAGATGATAGATGGTAGGGGTAGGGGATGCATGAAGGCATTACGGGGTTTTTCCAAGGCGTTCGCCGGAATACTTTCCTTCGCGGATCGGCCTCCACCACCATTCGTTGTCGAGATACCACTGGACGGTCTTGCGGATTCCGGTGTCGAAATTCTCCTGCGGCTTCCAGCCAAGCCCGTTCGTCAGTTTAGAGGGATCGATTGCATACCGCAGATCATGTCCAGGGCGATCGGCGACATATGTGATCAGATCCTCGTACTTGCCGCCGGAACGGGGACGGAGCTCATCAAGAATGCGGCATACGGTCTGCACCACCTCAAGATTAGTGCGCTCATTGCGTCCGCCGACATTGTACGTCTCGCCGGGAACGCCCTTCTCGTTCACAAGGCGAAGCGCGGCGGCATGATCGTCGACATACAGCCAATCCCTTACGTTCGCACCCTTGCCGTAAACCGGAAGAGGCTTCCCCTCCAGACAGTTCAGTATCACAAGCGGTATGAGTTTCTCGGGGAAATGGTAGGGACCGTAATTGTTCGAGCAATTCGTGATGAGGGTCGGCAGACCGTACGTATCGTGCCAGGCACGGACAAGGTGATCCGACGAAGCCTTTGACGCCGAATACGGAGAGTGCGGCATATATGGCGTGGTTTCCGTGAACAGGCCGGTATCGCCAAGCGAACCGTACACCTCGTCTGTGCTGATGTGCTGGAAACGGAATGACGACTTCGTGGGACCGTCGCCATCGTCGGGAAGATTGCGCCAGTAGGACAATGCGGCCTGCAGAAGGACCGCAGTCCCCGCGACATTCGTGCGGATGAACTCCCCCGGCCCGTCAATGGAGCGATCGACATGCGATTCCGCCGCCAGATGGAAAACGGCATCCGGACAATACACCTCGAATGCGGCGGTCATCGCCGCCATGTCGCATATGTCCGCCTGGAAGAATTCACAGCGGGCGGGAACAGGGGCCGGGGCGTCGCACTCGTAATCCGGCGCAGACCAGGGAACGACGCCCGCATCCTTGAGCGATTCGAGATTTCCCGCATACGTAAGTTTGTCGACAACAAGCACCGAAGCATCAGAATCGCGAATCAGGCTGCGAACAAGCGCGGACCCTATGAAACCTGCTCCACCAGTGACTATGAATCGTTTCGCCGGCATCTTCGACTATTCCTCGTCCGTAACCGTCGCGGCGGCCTCAGCCGACTTGTGTTCCGACTCCGCCTTGCGCTCCGCTGAACCATGTACATACGAGCCGTAGCCATACTTGCGATAGCCATAGCCATAGGACCCATGCATGCTGAATGCATTACCGATTGCCCCTGTCTCTACATCGTTCACAACGACGCCAAGCACCGTGGCGCCTGCCTCGGCAAGGCTGCGAGACGTAGCCTGTATCGGCCTGAAGTGCGTACGATCCGGGCAACACATGATAAGTACGCCATCCACCATTGTGGCAAGAGTCATCACGTCGCCAACGATACCGAACGGCGGAGAGTCGATGATTATGCGCTCATAGTTCTCGCGTGCCCATGCAAAGAAGGCTGGAATAACGTCGGATCCCATGATGGAGGCGGGATCGACTCCCTCCGGCTGGAGTGACACGATTACATCAAGGTTTTCGAGATCGGTCTTGTTGACCAGGCTATTGAAATCGCAGACGCTGCCCGACTGCAGATTGTGGGAGAAGGAACGTTCCCTGTCCAGATTGTCCACTCCCCATATTTTGGCCAGGCGCGGACGTCGCAGATCGAAATCGACAAGAAGCGTCTTCTTTCGCGCCTGGGCATTGGAGATCGCAAGGGAGCAGCTGGTGATCGACTTCCCTTCGCCCGGTTGCGTGGACATGACAAGAAGCACCTTGTTCATCTCTGCGTATCGTGGAGAGTCGAGAAGATTGCGAAGACCTGCCACCGATTCGGCGAACTGAGAATACTTGTTCTCTACTATGAACCGGGCCACGTCCTCGCGCTTCTTCCGGCGGACGTGCGGAAGTACCGCAAGAACCTTCAGCGAAAGGCGGGTCTCGATGTCGGAAAGGGAAACGATGGTGTCCTCAAGATGGTCCAGCACCAGCACGAAGAGCAATCCCGCGCCCAGAGACAGTACGATTCCAGCTGCAAAAATCATGACTGGATTGGGCAGCACCGGCTTGGACGGGATCCCGGCCGGACGGCCGACCCTGACTATTTCGTTGTTCGCCTCTGCGGCAATGCGGGCGGTGTTCTCGTCCTGCTGAAGCTGCTTGAGAAGCTGGGATGATATCTCCTTTTCGCTTTCGATCTGCATCAACCCGGACTCTGCGGCGATGATCTTCTGGTCTATCTCCGCGATGGTGGCCGTCATCCTGTCGCGGTTCTTCTTATGGACGGCAAGCTGATTGCGGAACGCCGCAAGGTTTCCGTGCGCCGTGGCGAGTGCGCGGGAGACGGACTCGGTGAACTGCTGCTTGAGGATGTCGAGATTCTTCTGCTTGACGCGCACCTCCGGATGGTTCTTGGTGAACGAGGTGAGAAGCGAATTCAGCTCCATCTGGCATTTCTGCAGATCAGTGTACGCCTGGCCTATTTCCGTAGAGCGCGGGACGGCGGACGGAAGCGCGCCGAAATCCTCCGGAGTTTCCTGCGCGGCCTCGAGAACCTTCTCCCACTCGACCGCGCTTGTGACCTCAGACTCAAGCTCAAGCACGTCGGCCGTCACCTTCTGCAGCGACTGCTGGAGAATCTCGCGTTCGCTCTTCAGGTTGTCGACCTTGTGCGTCCTGCGGAACTCAAGCAGGGCCTTCGCCACTTTTTCGTCAATGCGGCGCTGCTTCTCGACCTGCTCGTGGATCTGGGCAACGGCCTTGTCGCAGCGGAGCTTGTTCTCCTCGTCGGTGAAGGACTCGATGGCCTCTGCATATGCATTGGCGAGAGCCGCTGCAAGCTGAGGGGAACCCGACCTGACGGCAATCGTGATGAGACGGGACCTGCGCACAAGCTCCATCATCGACCCTGCCAGCGCCTCGATAAGCTCTTCGTCGGAGACCGTCGAAGCGGGGAAGTTCGCGCGATACTGCTGCATGATCTTCGTGAATATCTTCTCCGAGCGCCATTCCGAGAGACGTGTGTTGAACACCTCCTCATACGTATTGCCGTAGTCGACCTCCGTCATCTGCCCCAGTTTGCCCTGATTGTTCTGCGTGCCGCGCATCTGGACGGTAAACTCGGATTTGGATTCGTAAATCGTCGGTGAGATGCGGTATATGGCAAACGAGGCCACCAAACCGATGAGAAGGAAGACAAGCACCGAAATCCAGCGCTGGGAGAGCACGCGGAGAATACGAGCCGGAGTGATGGTTCCGACAAGCGAATCGGGATCCTGTCCGCCGCCACCGCCATAATAGTACGGAGCGCGGCCATAGCTGCCCCCGGAACCATAGTGATGCGGAGCGCTCGACATGCCATAGTATATCGGAGACTTTTTCGAAGCTCCGTAATAAATCGGCTTGCCGCCGTATTTTGGGGTTTCAGATGCCATAAATTCAATCCTTGATTTCCTTATCCCGTTTTTTCATTTTCGGGAACGAAGATGCTGCAAGCGTCATTGCCGCAGCTCCGCAAACGGGAAGTGAAGTCAACACGATGCCGGAGGAAAAGTACGCATCGGCAAACACACAGATCAGAACGGCAATGCCGACCCACACCATGGCCGGCATATGGAAAAACCATGCCCTACCTTCATCCCTGCCTCTATGCCATTTGATCGACCCGGCGAGACGCAACACCCATGAACCCAAAAGAAAACCGAATCCAACGAGCCAGAAAATGGCACCGACGATCCCCCTTTCGGTCAAAATCGTAAGATATCCATTCGATGGCAGATCTGGACGAGACGGAAGCACCGCCCAATCGTCGTGATTCGCATAGAACGGAACCTGAAGTTTGAATGCCCCCACTCCGACTCCTCCCCATTGATGGTCTTTCCACATCGCCATTGAGACGCGGTCAAGAGCTTCATTCCTGTCCGTCAAGGCAGGGGGAAACGCCTTTTCAACATCCAATCCCACCTTCTTCTCATTAACGACTTCCTTGTAGGACGGAACCATTACCGCCGACACCGCACCCACAATGCCGAACGCCAGCATTGACGCAGCCCGTGCACATGCCGCAGCCCCTTCACGGTGCTTGCAGAGAACCAGACCAAGGACTGCGATGATTGCCGACAGAATAAGATAGGAAAAGCCCATGAGCAATGGCATGAAGACGAATGATGCGGCGGCGTTGCCCGCCACCGCGAATGCAAAAAGCAGCCTCGCGCCTGTAATGCCCCGTTCCTCCGCAGCAATTCCGCACGCTATTGAAACCGGCAATATCATGGCAAAGACCGAACCGGCGAAAGATGCGGAACCATACGTCGCAAGCGCTTCAGTCTTGAAAGACTCCACGCCCATGGCGACGCATATCACGGCCGCGAGCCCTCCAATTGCGGAAAAAGCGCCTGTCATCACGCCAAACCATATCCGTGCGTTCAACCCCAACGCATGTCTAACACCCATGATCACCGTGGCAATCACAATGGCATGGACAAACGGGATGAATCCTGAAACCCCGGAAGATCCCGGCATCATCGTAAGCACCGGATCCTTGACCGTCCATACGGTCTTCTCGGCATCGTAAAAAAGCCTGATATCGGAATTCAGCCATCTGACAAACGCGAACAATATCACCAGCAGCAAAAACCATGCGAACGGATCCCTGAGAATGTGGCCAAACATCCGCGCACGCGCACGGGAAATCGTCTCCCCTGCAAGCACCGAAGGCTCAAACAGCATCCAAATCCAAGCCGCAAGGGACACCCAAAGCATTGAGAGAGCAGGGAAGCCCGCCGAGACAAATTGACCCACCCCCGCCGGCAAAGCGGCGGCGAGTGCTAAATGGGTTGCCAACCCGTACCTTGAAACATTGTGGTGAAACATACCTTATCAGTAATGGAACCTTACGCCAAGCACCCCACGGAAGCGGTCGTAATCATGATCACTGTTGTTGTCATAGGATTGGTTGTCCCATATCAGCTGAGCAAATATACTTGACCACCGATTGAGGAGATAATCCGCAGCAAGCCGCGTTGAGATGTAGGTGTAATCGTAGTTCTGCCGACTCGAATAAACCGCATCGGAATAGCAGGTTTCATTGAAGCGCCACGCAACATTTCCGGAAAGCTTCAGGCGATCTCCCAAAGTAAGATACGAAATGCCGCCCGAAAGCGTATAAACCTTGCGCGCCTGACCGACATACTCGTCAGACGGCTCGTAGTAACTGGAGCCGAGCAAGGACAACTGAACCTGACGATGGATGCGCCAGTTGGCGGAAAGCGTATAGGTCCATCCGCAGTCAGTGCTGCTGGCGTCACCGTAATCAAACCAAGAGGCGCCCATCAATGCCCGATAGCTTATGCGCTCGGTCGCCCGAGTACCAAGACCCGCCTGAATGGAATAAGAATCAGACTTATCGTTGTAGTTGCGAAAAGTCTTGACGTCATTTCCGCTCAAATCCTGATCATAGCGCGAGTAGCCCGCCGCAACCAGCATATCCGTCCATTTCGACGCCGCATAGCCAATCTGAACACCTGTGCTGTACTGGCTCCAACCAAACAAGGGATAATTCTTGGTGACGTCATTGTCATAATCCAACCAACTGTACTGCCCCTGGATATCCATGTGCCAACGCTCGGTGAAACGACGCTCAAGCACACCGGCAACATCAAGCGTCTGTCGGTCACGCCATATTCCGCGGCCATTGCGTGAATCGAAATCATCAGACTGGCTTATGAAGGCATAACGTTCCGAAAGCATAAGCGACCAGCCCTTCTCGCTTGGAGCCGATGATGAATAGCGAAACTGCAAACTCTCTCCGTAGCTATCCTCGCCCATTTCATCATTATATTCACAGAAATAGCGATGCCGATACCAGACATTTCCCACAAGCATCCACTTCGAACCATGCCATTCAAAGTCAACCGCAGGATTTATCGCAAATACAGAATCGTCCGAACTGGATCTGTCTGCATCCACATTCGAATCATATGTGTAGGAGAGCGACACATACGGCTTGATCGTGAGATGTTGATTGAAGAACCTGAATCCCATGGGACGAGACTCTGTCTGCGGCTTGGTGACACCCTGCTGTGCAATGGCCATGCCGGCCAACATCGTGAATAACGCTATTACTGAAACTCTATTCTTCATCGGTCTGTTCCAATGCTTCAAACGAGGTTTAATCAAAGATTCTGCAACCAATACGGCCCTGGCTCCCCACGGCCATCACTGTAGTACGGATTCTCCGTAAGAGTGTTCTTGTCGGAGACATTGCCCGTAATCATGGACTTCGGGATATATCGTTCATTGACACGACCACGGGGCAATTCAGGGAACCTGACATTCATTGCGTCCGTGTCGCCATTCAGGAAATTCACGGGTATGCTGCCCAACCTGCTGCCACTTGCCGTTTCTTCAGGCAGGCCGCCAGCCTGAAGATCGGCAAGCATCGAATCAATTATTTGACTGCCGTTAATCGCGTTGACCAAGGAATGGTCAGGTTCTTCGCCGGCCTGTGCCGCCGCAAGCATGGGATCGTATGACTGGGGCTGATCCTTGCCCAATGCCGCCGGGAACCACGAGTTGCGGGCATCTATGCGGGATTCCGGCGGCATAGCCGAAACCACTGCAGCCTGTGCCGCATCGGCGGCATCGCCTGCCGCACGGATGAACATGACGCCGGCAAATCCGGAACGAACCGCTCCCGACTCGGAGGACGCGCAACGCTCAACTATCTTAGCCATTGCCGCCGAGACGATCTTCACATACTGCTCACCGTTCATTGTGTCGGGACGGGCAAACTCGTTTTTCGAGAACTCTTCATTCACGATGGTCAACGCCTCCGTCTGCACCGTGGCGAAAACCTCTGCGAGAACCGCCAAACGGTCTGCCGAACCAGCCCCCGCGACAGCCGCCCGGTTTATCGACATAAACTGCGCAGCCTTAGCCTCTGGACTGCCGGGCATCTTGGAAATCGCCTCGTTGACCTCAGCGAGAAAGGCCTTTTTGTCGGCAGATGAAAGCTTGACGATGGTAGCCTTGAGCGACACCGGATCAAGCGCACACTCACCAACTTTGGCATGCCATTCGCTGCGAGGCATCTGAGCCGACAGCGCCATCGCAACCGCCGCAAAAAACACAGTCAAGATTCTGATTTTCATATCCGATCCTTTCATCTTGAAATCAATACCAGCTCATCGGCACCCATACGACATCCCCTGCCTTCAGGAGCATGTCCTTGTCGGGCCGACCCTCCTTGCCTATTTCAATCAAATCGACAGTCGTCTTCGTCTGCCGGCCGTCTTTGTCGCAACGGGTAACGCGGATATTTGCCTTGTCGGCAATGCCTGTCGCTCCACCGGCAAGCTGCAGCGCACGGGTGACGCGCAGATCCATCGTGGACGGCACATCCACCGGCCCCGGCCTGTTGACCTCTCCAAGCACCGTCACAGTCCCCCACGGAGACACCATGCCGCCGCCGGCCTGATATATGAACGTCGCTGTAACATGCGGATCAAGGAAGAACTCCTTGTACGCAGCGGTAATCTTCTGCTGCAGCCCGACAAGGGTGAGTCCATCACATTTTATCTGCCCGACAAGCTCCATCGCAATGTAGCCATCCGCATCGACAAAATACTGCTTCGCCGCCTGCCCCTGCGTGCCTGTGGCCGTGACAGAAATCGCCAACGCAACGCCGGGACGGACCTTCGGCCCGTCAAAATACGTCGCCAAGACATCCGCATCAACGCTATTTCCATGCGATTCCTGCAGAAGCGACTGACACCCCGCCATGCTTAAAAACACAACAAGGAGCAAAATGTATGAATACAATCTCTCCATAAACGTCCGCAATGATATCACTCCTTCGTTCAAAAATCAAGATAATTTAGAAACGAATCAGTAATCGGTTAGTCGAATGTGCGGGCTGAAGCCGCCCATCCGACTAACCGATTACACTCAGCACAGTCCACACCACCCCGGGAGGGGCAGCGTCCCCGCTGCCCGCATGTACGAATTACGGGCAACGTCCCCGTTGCCCGCAACCCCACCCGAAACCGCACAAACACCAAAATCAAACTATCCGCAAAAACAGCACGATACCGCAATCAAATTTCTACTCTTCTTGGGATCCCACCCCTGAAGATCCGCGAATTATACCACGTTTCGCCGCCTGGTTTCGCACCTTTATCAGCGAATTCCCTCTTTGCGGCAAAAATCGCTGACGCGCTTGGGCCAGGAATCGTAGACTTTGTCCGGAAGATACGGCTTGCCCGCCCCGAGGGTTTCAGGAAAAGACAAAGCCTTCTTCAGATATTTCCGGGCGGCGGCATCGTCTCCGCGTTCTATTGCCGCATCAGCCATCGCCCCCAACGCCTCCTGGTAGATTGTGATGGGCTTTTCGCCAAGCTCCGAAGGCAATGTCGCAATACCGTCGAGAAACGCGATCGCCTCGGCATATGCGCCGGTGCGGACGAGCGAGCGCGCATAGTTGAGTTCGAGACCGAGTTTCCCGGGGTAGCGCTTCACATAATCCTCGAGAATGCGACGGGCGTTTTTCCATTCTTCCGCCGCCGCATATGCATGGTAGAATGCAAGGCCGACACGCCACGAGTCTCCGAGGCGCGACGCCTTTTCTATATCGGCCAACGCAAGGCCGCCTTTTCGCCGCCCGGCCCGGTAGAGAAGAGCATTGACATCGTCAATGGAATCTCCGCAAGCCTCCAGAAGCGCATCTGCATCTCCATCGCGTCCGCGGGCTGCCATGACAAGTGCCGAGAGATACCTGAACTTCCAGCATCCGGTTTCACGCGCCGCCCAGGCAAAAGCCGGCAGCGATTCCCATCTGAACGGAAAATCGAATGCTATCGGTGTCGCTGTGGCGGCGGCAAGCCGTGCGGATACGTCCTTTCGCCCTACACGGGAAGCAAGATATGCCGCCCTGGTGCGCGCCACAACCGATTCTCCGGCACGGTCGTAGAGCGAAATCGCCTCATCCGCCAAACCGGAAAGTTCGTACCATCCCGCAAGTTCGGCATAGGTCTTTTCCGGAAACTCGTCACGGGGAGCATCTTCCGTCTTGCCGGTGCAAAGTGCCAACTCGTGGATAAAGAGGCGATGCAGCGGAAAGTCTCTGAGAACCTGCGCGGCACGGCGTGCAGCCTCTTTGCGATCGCCTGCAAGACGGCGGGAAACGATGCGAACCGCCAACGCATCGATATTGCGAGCATTGGCTTCCAGCGCGGCGTCCGCGAGGGTTTCGGCCGTTGCATAATCGGACTCGGCAAGAGAAAGCCTTGCACACAGGGAAAGAGCGGCAGATCTGAGCATCGGCGAATATGCCGCCAACCCCAGACGTTCGCGGGCCGTAAGCGTATCACCTTCGGCGGCAGAAACAAGACCGTCAATATAATTTGCTTCTGCATCATACGTATCGACAGAAAGCGAAGTACGTACAAGTTTTTTCGCTTCATCAATGCGTCCCTGCGCAACATAAAGCCCAGCAAGAGCATTAAGGGCAGGAGCGAAGCAAGGTTCTTTCTCAATAGAAGAGCGAAGAGCCACTTCCGCGGCAACCGGATCGAAGTTCTGCCCTTCGCGCAATTTCTGGATTCCCTTTACGTAACGTCCATATGCGGAATCCCAGTCGAAATTCTCCGGCATCTCGAGCGGACGCGGTTTTGCGGACTTCCTGATGTCGAGTTTCCCGAAATCTGCGGCATCGCGCACGACGCTCCAGCGTTCTCCGAACACGTCTGTGCCGCCCGGCGCAAACGAGGGGAATTTGAACGGGGTTTTCCAGAAACCCGCATTTGGCTGCTGGAAGCACCGGCCCGACTGCAATTCCACGTACGGGCCGTTCGTGTCGGTGAGAAGTCCTTCCCAAATCGCCCCTTGACGCGAAAGCCCCCACATCCATATTTTGCGCCCGTACTTCTCGTCGGAGCGGCTCTCGTGGAGCGCACCGGCCTTGAGCCACGGCCACCATACGCCGAAATAGCGGTTGTCGCCGTTCATGATATGCATCGCGCGGTGATCTTCGTCATATCCGGCAATGTCGTTGCAGGAATAAAGCGACAGATCACGGCCGTTCTCCACGGGCCATGGATGCGGTTTGCCGCCATGCGAGATCCAATTGTCGCCCGGGAAGAAATAGCGCGTGCCGTCGCCGCCGATGAACGCCGCATTCATCCACTGGTAGTACGTCTGCGGAAGGTTGGACGCATTGAACCATACGGCGTGCGTTTCAAAACCGTCATCACCGTCCTTTAGGCGTATCTCCACCTGCCAGAATGTGCGGCAAAGCCATTCCGTGCCGCCGACGAAACAGCTGACGGACTTGTCCGCGTTAGTGCGTACGCACCATTCGACGGGAGCCGACGTGTATGGTTCATGCCCCATCTTTCCGAAATTGAATTCTATGCCGCCGGAAGACCAGGGGCCGCGCATCGAAATATCGCGGAATTTTGCGACCTTGTTGAAATATATGAAATCGACTCCGGTGATCTTGTCCACCGCACCCCACACCTTGCCGCCCGCCTCGGGCGTCACGGTGACGCGGAGGCGGTCGCTCTCCAGAACCACGCTCTTCCATTTGCGGGCGGAAGCTTTTGCCTCGTAGCCGTCGAAACGGAAATACGGATAATGGTCGGAGCGCGTCTTCGGAACGGGGTCGGGATCGCCGAACATGTATGTCGGCAATTCCATCGATCCGACATCGACCGTCGCGGCGCATACCGCCGCCGACAGGATCGCAAAAGAAGCCGTCAATCCAATTCGCATATCCACTCCGCAATTTTGTTTCTCGCCGCAACAGCATCGGCATTCGTGAACTTTTTCTTCATGACCTTTTCAGGATCGATCACGAGATCCGCATCAAGGCCGTAGGGAACGACCGAATCCATTTCGGCTTTCATTTTTTCGAACTCCGCCGAAATGCGCCTTGCCGCAGCCGTGCCCGAGCGTAGCTTGAGACGTTTTTCCAGCTCCTTGAGATAGGCATAGTCGAGAAAACCTTCATAGCACCCCTCCAACTGCAGGGAAGTGAGAAGACTGCCGTCGTCGAGGCGCTGATAGACGGTTCCGAAAGAACTGAAATGCCTGACGGAAGCGGGGTCGTACGTTTCGTCGACCTGCACGGTCCAGATTGTGTGCCCTTTGCACTCCGGCATGAGGAACTCTCCCCAGCCGTGAAGCAGACGCGACGGCATGAGTCCGCCAAAAGCGAAGCCGTAGGATCCCGAGCCGCCATAACGGCAGAGCAGAGAGCCGTGTTTCGCGACCTCCTTCTTGAAGTGTTCATACACCGGAGTTCTGGGGGTGACCTGTCCGATGATTATGTCGGGGTGGGTATTGTCGTAGGAACGCGCCCCCGCATAGAGAGCGGAAGGTATCCCCGACTCCTTTATCCTTTCGATCTCCCATACCGCCCTCGGGATGCGCGCACCGTTGTCGGGCTCGTCCATCGCGAGAACGGCAAGATTTATGTCGCCGCCCGCACGTGCTTTCAAAAGCCTGAGCGCCTCGACCTGAGCCGCTTTGAATTCCGCTGTCTCCATTTCAGGAACGATGGCCGTTTGCTCTCCGTGACCGTCAGGCATCTTCACTCCCAACGCTTTTGCGACGGCAACCTCCAGCTTGTCGGAGAAATGCACATAGAAAGTGCCCCGCATTCCGGCGGCACGGAACGCTGCGAGTGCATGGTCGAAGCGGTTGAAACTGCGGATCGCAAGTTTCCCGTCCTTGCGCTCGAGAACAATGCGTCCCTTGCCGTACTGGCACGCGATGAGAAGCGATTCGCATCCTCGCGCCTTCGCATCGCGGCACACCTGCTCGAGTATCTCGGGCCTGTCGGCATACCAGCCGACATGGAGAATCTGCTGATATTCGGAAGGATCGGGATACGGCACGACGACAGGAAGAACCGTAAGGGAAACCTTCGCCTCGCGGGTTTCCGGTCCGCAGGAAAACGCTACGGTTCCTTCATACTTGCCGGGTTTGGCGTCGCGCGGCACGCGGAACTGGACTAGCGTCTGCGCGGTCGTGCCCGCCTTCACCGAGGAAAGACGTTCGATCGGCATGAGCACCTCGGGCGCGATCCAGTAGGTCTGTCCGCGACCGGCGTTGTTGGGGCGGTTGTGCGCCCGGAACACGGAAGTCTTTGCCTTGAGATCCGTTCTGCGCCATCCGAAAAATCCGGACTTGGAGGTAAAACCGGAGACGCTGGCGGATATTTCCACATCGCGACCGGCAAAAATGCCGATGTGGAGATTTGCGGTTTCGCCCGGTGCGGCCGCAAGCGAAAAGCCCTCGGTCATCTGCGATGCTTCAGGTGCGAAGCGGTCAAATGTCATGCGCGGCGAGTCTATCCTGAAAAGCCCGAAATTCGCGTCCTCCGGAAGTTTGGCCGGATTGACCGGAGGCTTGCCGCGTTCTTCGTATTCGTGGCTGCGTCCTTTGTGAACGATCGACGGACGGGAAGGATCGAGCGGAATCAGATCGACGGAAACCCCCTTCAGTTCGAACGATCCCTTCGAGAATTGCGGCCCGAACGAAATATTGAACCTTCTGGAGTCCTTGGGAAGAAGGAATTTCATCTCTCCCGGAGTTGCATCCCGGCTGCCGTCGCCGAGGTTCACGGTTTTCAGAAAGAGCTTCTTCCCTTCCGCATCATACGCGTGGGCGGCGAAGACGATTCCGCTCCAGGCGTAGAAAGGACGTTCCTTTACGACATCCTTCCAGGATGCCGTAAACGACATTTTCACCCATCCGCCCTTCGCGATATCTTCATCCTTGGCGGTATAGGTCCACGGTTTGTCTCCGTCCTTGGCGGTAAACGTCTGCCATGGCGCGGACGTGAGAAGAGATGCGGCAAGCAGCAATATCGAATTCATGTTGAATTTTCCTTTACTATTTGAAATCCAGCGCAAAAGAGACGCTGCCGGAATGTTGAGGCACCGTCTGGATGATTTCTTCGGAAGCGTTCACCGCCACATCGCTGTGGAGTATTCCTACGCCTTGATGGACAAGTCCGAATCCCATGAAGAACGTGCGCCAATCCCCGAAAGAAATCATTTTCTGATATACAGGAGTAAAATGCTCCGAACCATCCTCGTCTTCCGCCATTATGGCCAGATCGCGCACGAGAAAACGCTCGCCCGACGCATTGAAGATCTCCACGCCGTTTTCCCGGCGGAGTATCCCGGGTGGCAATTCGATGCTGAATCCGCCCCAATTCGTATGGAACGCCGAATGGTTCCTGCGCAGCTCTCCCACATCCACGCCGTTCACCTTGACGCGCGGAGCCGGTGCTCCACCGAGGAATCTGTCGACAAAAAGCGCAAAATAGCCGAGACTCGCCTTGCGTATCTTGTGCGGCATTGAATTGTCGAAACGCGGTGCGGCCGGTACGCTCTCCCGCACTTCGTAAGGCCCGCTCCAGACGTATTCCGCGAGAACGCCACCGCCCACGGCTTCGAAGCGCACACGGACTTCCTCGCGAGAGGATGTCACGACCGCATAACTCGCGACATCTGCCGGGAAGCCGGAGAATATCCTCTTTGACGGCGGCGGATTGAGCTGGAGCGTGGGAACGGCGCGATAGCGGCCAGGTCCCTCGTTGACCGGAGGCCACGTTCCTGCGACGCACACCTGGCGAAGTGCGGTGCCGTAGTCGTTCTTGCGCGCGGTAAGGCTGTTCATGTGTACATGTCCGCTGAAGTACGCATCGAACTTCTTTGCTTTCATGACCGTCTCGAGAAACGCGGCATTCTCGTTGAACCTGAAATAGTCCACATTCCACAGCTGCGGATGCGACACCATGAACACGCGCGCGATTTCAGGATCGGCATCGGCATGCGCAACCGCCTTTTCGAGCATGCGCCTGCATTCGACATCAAGCCCCGTTTCCATTCCGAGATGGTTGAGGAAGACGAAGAACGCGTCACGGAAGCGGAAAGTGAAGAACGGCAGTCCGTTGAGCGGCGCGCCAAGCTCCTTTTCTATGAAGGGAATGTAGTGCTCGCGTATGCACGGGCCGCCGCCCTGCCATGAATCGCCGCCGTACCAATCGTGGTTGCCCGGAGTGAAAAGGAAAGGCTTGTCCGGGAAAAGCTTCTTCACATGGCCAAGCGCATGCTTCCACTCTTCTTTGCATTCGTGCATTACGCGTGGAGCATGGCCAGTTTGGCAATGGACTATGTCACCAACGTGCACAACGAAATCATATTCGATTTTTTTCTTCCTGACATCCTCGACAAGACGGGAAATCCTCGCTTCTGCGGGATCACCCCTGTCGGCGATGTTGCAGTAGTGGATGTCGCCAAGCACGATGAAGCGTGTCGGAGGCACGGGTTTTGCGGAAACGGCATCCCAATCGTAGCGCACAAGCTCGCCGCCGCAATTCCACTCCTTTGGCGAGGTTTCATCCATCCAGTCTATCGGCTCTGCGGCGGGTTGCGCTACGGAGGCACGGGCAAAAGCTGCGCGCAACGCATCCTTCGCCAGATCGTCAAGGAACGGACGGTGCCACGAAACGAAAAACGCTCCGCCCGAACGCGACAGCAGATCGATCCACTGGCGATTCTTCGCCCAATCGATGGCTCCCGCATAAGAGAGCCCAACGCAGTCGCCGTCTTGCTGGTAGAACGTTCCGTGATGGTGCGCCCGCATTCCGAGAGCGTTCGGGCCGCACAGTTTCGTAAGAGCCCAATCGCATCCGCTCGTATCGTCGCCCGTGCGCTGCACCTCGAAAAGTCCGGCTGCAAAGTGGTCGATGGCATTGCAGCCGATGATGACCACATCGTCTCCGGCGGCATTTCGCATGGCGCGGTAAAGCCCCAGAACGGTTTCCGCCGTTGTGCGCGTACGGTCCGACCATTCGAGCTTTTCCACGACGGGAGTTTCGGTGCGGAGATTCCACCTGCGGCACCAATCGAAGGTGAGAAAGTCGATCTTCAGAAGCTCGTACCCCCAAGACCGGAATGTGGCTATGTCTCCGGCTATCGTCCGGGCCACAACCTTCTTCGTGGGATCCTTCTGGAAGTGCTTGAGCGGACGGTACCAAAGCCCCGGCCTGACATCCATCGCCTTGAGCTTTTCGGCAAGTCTCGGCATCGGCATGCCCCAGCGGCCGTTCACGCCGCGCCATCCGTCCTCCTCCTGCCATCCATCGTCCGCAACGGCAAACGGTCTGTTGGCAAGCCCGTCGGCGAGCGCCAATACCGCTTTCGCGTCATCGAGAAAACCGGCGGCGGTGTTGCGTCCGTATGCACAATACCAATCGTTGTAGCCGTACACGGGAGCCACTACCGGGCGAGGCCTGTCGCACATCGCCCGGCAAAATGCCTTGGCGGCGACAAACGGAGATTCTCCTCGGACAGCATCACGAGCGACGATGGTACATGCGTCGAGAACCCGTCCGCCAAGTTCCACGGGATTGGATCCCGCCCGGCAATCGAGAACAAGTTCAATTCCGTCCTTCGAAAGTTTCCACGACGCAAACACGTTCGGCTGGACCTTGACGCCCATGCAGCGCGTACCGTCTTCGCCATGCTCGATGAAATACCATGGCAAAGGGCCTGCATCGGCAAGCGATGTCCATCCCGTCATTCCGTAGGTACGCTCCCAATCGCCGCCAAAGAACTTCGATCCGCCGCCGAAGCGCCAATTCCAGCGCATGCGCACGAACGTGAGCGGCGAACTTGAGGATATGCGCACCGCTGCGGCGGCGGAATCTCCCGCAATCTCGATTTTGGCATCTGCGGCTCCGTCGGCGACGGCCGAATCCGGTGCATTGGCAGGCAACCATGCCGCCCTGACGGCGATGGCTGAAACTACGGCAAACAGGAAGATTTCTTTTTTCATTTCCGAACCGGCTATCATGATATCGATCAGCGTACTATGACCCTGAAAAGACCGTTCCAGAAAGTGATGCGCACTTCACCGTCCGCCGCCGTGAATCTGCCATTGACAGGCACGCTTCCGGCATTGGCGATTTTCCACTTTCTGATCTGCGGCTTGGAACCGGCAGGATATGTAGCCACAAGCATGTTGCGGCATTCCGCAAGCGGAGGAAGAATCGCGTCGGCGGCAAGTCCGAGATCGACTATGGCCACATCCGCCTTCGTGCCGTCCAGCACCGGAACGCCCGAAATAACGCCGTCCGCAAAGTTTGCCTTGAGCGTCAGCGTACCGATGTCGCCACCTTTAAGAACACCGGAGCCTCTCGCCTGCACGGCTGATATCGCACCAGCCTGGGAAATATCCACGGTTCCCGAACGGATATCGAGAAGTCCGCCGAACTGGTAGCTGCCGTTCATGAATTTGACAGTTCCCTCGCCATCGCAGACAAGCCCGCCTTCGCCCTCGAAAGGCACCTCGGTGGCAAACGTATTCCCGGCGCCGGGCTTGAGGACGATGCCCGTCCCGCTCATTATGACATGGCGCGTGCTCCTAAGTCCAGCGCCTTCGTTGTTGTATGCGCCGCTTGCAAGGAGAAAGAGCGTCATATCCCCGTCGCCCCATCTCCATTCGGCATTGTCGAACACGAAATCCACTCTCCTCGATGCGGAACCGGTGTCTTGACACATTTTCCCGACGGAAAAAACGCTTCCGTTGCGGAACGACATCTCTCCGCGCGAATAATCGTTGAAGTGCAGAATACCAGCATCGTTGATGCCTCCGAAAAAGCTGTTGTCGAAATCGGCGTCGATGTCACCATGTATTTTGAAGCCGTGATTGCCGCCGCCCGTGCCCGTGATGCCCAATTTCGAGTCGCGGAAGCGCAGACGCACGGCGGTACTTCCCGGCTGGGAACCGCGTGCATAGAAGCTTATCGAATTTAAGCTGTGCACCGAGGAATTGGTCGCCGCAATGACGGGAAACGCGCCGTCATAAATAGCGTCCTCACCAACGCGGATATTGCCGCATTCCACATCCGAACCGCCTATCGCGCAAAGAGCCGGCGAATGCACCGCCACTCCAGGCGCGTTCAGCCGCTGGCCGATCATCCAGTGTCCGGAGGTAACGGAACGGACTTTCACGTTGTCGAACGTAAGGCTCGGTTGCACAAACGTGCCGGAATCGCCGGAGACGTTCAGACCTACGCAGACAGCCGTACTCAAATCCACTTCCTTGTCCCCGTCTTCGCCGGATACGACTACGGCACCCTCGGCCACGCTGAATCCTGCGTATTGACCTCCGCTCACATCAGGCGCAGAACCATCGTCCGCAAATTCCAGCACTTCAGTATTGCTCTTGATGACATTGTTTGCGGCGGAACCGACTCCGAGGCCGCTGAAAAGCACCGTTTCTTTGTCCTTGGACGCCCGCACCGTCATCGTCCCCGCGCCACGCTTGACGAGTGCGCCTTTCGACACCGAAAAATCGTCGAACCGCACATCGCTGTCGGTCTTTACGACAAGAGCGTTCGTCGGCGATTCGGAGGACTTGAGGACGAATGGCGACGTCACCGTCATTGCCGTTCCATCGACAGCATTCATGAACTCGACGGTATCGTCCGTCAACGTCGTCCCGGAATCAGGCAACGCTCCCGGTGCCGCCACCACATTCCGTCCGCCGCCCACGACAAGCGGTTCCGCCAACTGGTTTGCCGCCCCAAGAATCAGCCGCCCCTTGCCCGTTTTTTCGATACCGCCAAACAGGATCGGCTTCATGAACGAAACTTCCGTTCCGGCGCTCAAAGATAGCGGCAGGACATGCAAGAGTTCCATTTGCACATCGAAGAGAACTGACCCTGAAGTAACATTCAGGAAGCTTGCTCCCTTTACGGACGAAACGGACAATCCTTCTCCCGAAAGCGCATAAGATACGCCAGAAGAAACTTCAATTGCACCTACCTCCGCTTTGGAGGGAACGACGACGTCCGGAGATGCGCCAGGATTGGAGAACGATGCGAGACTCGCCGCAGAAGGCACGCCGGCGGACCATCCTGAAGAATTCCACTCGGGACCGTTCCACACCGTTTTGGCCGAATCGCCGAGAGGAGCGCTCTCTTTCTCCACCGAAACCGAGACCGTCGTCTTTCCGGTCGCTTCATCGTATGACATGGAGAAATGTCCGTAATTTCCGGAAGGAGCGGAATCAAGTTTCAATTTGCGCAGCGCCCTCTTCACCGAAAGATCGGAAGTAACGTCTCCATCAAACGCAAACACGTCCAAAAGCTGTCCGGAAGCCGGTGTGGACGAGAATTTGATCTTCAAGCCGTCGACGGATATGTCCGTGCCGCGCACACGCACCACATCGCCCGGATCGATCGCAAGCGTACCGTTCGATGCCGCCATACCGTCGACCGTCAGTTCGTCTACGTCGCCTTCAAGCTTGACCGTACCTCCATTGGCAATGACAAGCGTAGTGCGAAGCGTCGTATTTGACGCGAAAAGCAGACTGACCTTGTCTACAACCGTAGTTGAAACGGTATGGTAGCGATCGGGTTTCAGCGTGACGGAACCGGTCGTGCCGCACAACCTCAGCGTACCCCTTTCGCCGTTTTTGTCCGAAAACGACTGGCTGATGGAGATGGCAAGATTCGCAACATCAACACTCAAGCCCTTGGGACCTAATTCCGCCGTATCAAAATCCTGTATGATGTTCTGATTCCCATAACGGGCTTTTATCGTGCCGCCGTCCGCCGTGAGATAGCCGTGCGCATACCCCGTGCTGTCGAACAGCGCCGACGAATTGACGAATGCATGGGAGGCTTCCAAAACTCCCCCGTCGAGATCGACATATGCATCCTGATACTGGAAGGTCTTTCTCACAACCTCGGAATTGCTGCTTGTGCCCAAATACAGGCGGTTGCAAGTTACGGTGCCTCCTGTCATCCTGAATCGCTGAGTATGGTGAAGGGTACCTTCTGTCTTATTCACTTCCTGGTTCTTGCCGACGTTTATGTCGCCGCAGAAGATGTGTCCGCCCGACACCCTGAGTTCGCCGTTTCCCGGACCTATTTTGATGCCGCAATTGACATACGGATTGCCGTTGTTTGTGACCCAAAGGTCGATATCGCCTCCCCGCATGTCAAACAAGGCGTCTGATGCGGGACCATTGGCGATATTGATCGAAAAAGAACCTGTGCCCGACGGATGGAGCGGACGGATGCGTCCTCCGGTCATCACAACACGGTTCGAAGCATATGCGGCATCGCCGACATTGAATTTGGCGTCTTTTTCGGTCGGCAGACCGACAACCGAATCATCCCCCTCAATCAGCATGTCGCACAACATTTCCTCTTTTCGGGACAAAGCAGTTTTCCCGAGACCGATGACGACAGGAAAAGCGACATCGACACCATCCGATATCTTTACCGATGTATTTCCTTCAAAATAGCATCCGGCAAACTGCACAAGGTCTATCGCAGTCTCGTTTCCGGCAAACTCGATTTCATGGCGGCGAAGCGGCCCCAACACGGAACCTGCCGCAAATTCGGGCGCATTGCCGGAAGCGACACCGACGATCCGACCGCCATCCTTGACGGCAAGGCTGTTCGTTCCGGCATAGTCGTATCTTGCTTGATTCCCGTATTTGAAGTTGCCGTGCAGTTCGACGCATCCACCTTCCAAAACCGCAAATGAAGAGTTCGTTGCGGCAAGAGACATATTCGCCGTGGCGCACTTGATTGTCGCATTGCTGACCAATGCCTCGGCACGCGAAATTGGATGGGGCGCAAAGTTGAAGATCCATTTTCCGCATCCGCCGACATTGAAATCGAACAGTCCGGAAATGAAATCGAGCTTTATGCTCCTTGGATCCTGCGACGAAGTGCGCAAGAGCGCATCGCGCCATTCAAGTACCGGCTCGAGATGTCCGTTCGTCGCATCGGTCCTTTCCACGTCCAACGCGGATGAGCTGGATGTCGATTCCGACATTATGCGAAACGGATAGAACGATCCGTTGTTGTCGTTCAATCCGCGTGCAAAATCCCCTTCCGACAGCTCGCCCATCGAAAACGTGCGGCCTTTGCCGTTCAGGGTTATGGCCGAGGGATTGACGTGCAGGAGATGCAGGTAGTTGATATGGTTCGTCGCATCGGGAAGAAGCACTTCGGTGCCGATCCCCGACTTTGCTCTACTCACGTTTATCTTCGCGGCGGTGCATTTGTCCTCCGGAACCAATCCATTCGACCAGTTTGCGGGATCAGACCATTCGCCTGAGGCAATATCCACGTTCCAGTCGCTTGCCGCCACTTTGTTTTCGTCTGCGAATGCCGCGCATGCGGCGAGAGATGTTGCGATAAGCAGTCTCAATGTCATAGTCCTGCACCTTTCTTCGTGTTCGAATCGCGTTTGGGATGAAACCTGGTCCTCAGACCTCCAGAGCGGCATTGTTCTTCTTGACCTGATCGATGCCAAGCCCGCCTATTTTGGAAAGATCGACGGTCTCGATCCCGAACGGTTTCTGGTTCTTCCATTCGCCCTTGGTGAAATCCGGCACGTCAACGGAATTCGAACGGTTGCGCACCGATCTTTCGGAAAGTTCGCCGATGCAGCACGAAGCGGCGAGATCGTACACGTTCGTGTCGAGCGGAATGCCGTTCTGGAGGCAGTAGGCCCAGCGCAAATCCATAAGGAAGTCCATTCCGCCGTGTCCGCCGACCTTCTTGGCGATTTCCCCGGCCTGCCTCCAGTACGGATGCATGTATTCCTCGCGGAGTTCCTTCTGGCGTTCCTCCGTGAAATAGTCGTGTACGCCTGCGCCCGGTTTCTCCTCCCATCCGAAACGGACTGGCCATTCGCACTGAAGGGCATCCTTGCCGTACACGAACGCCCCGCCGGTGAACGATCCCTTCGTGCCGGTGATCCTGTTGATGCGCGAATACGGACGCGGGGACGAAACGTCGTGCTGGATCATGATCGAACGCCCGTTTGCCGTCTTCACGAGCGTGGTGTTCATGTCGCCCATCTGCACCTTGCACCTATGGTGCCAATCGCCGGCGGGATATGCGGCCTTGCCGTACGCTTCGAAATTGTACTGGTTCGATTCGAGAGACACGAGATAGTCGAAACGGTCGCCGCGGTTTATCCCCATGTTCTGCATGAGCGGGATGAGTCCGTGCGTAACGTACTGGTTGCCTTTGTGCACGGTGTTCCAGCGCAAACGCCAATGGTTCCAGTATGCGTAGGCGTCCTTGCCGAGATCGTTGTAGCTGCGGGCGCGAAGATCGTGGATGTACGCGCCCTCGCCGTGGACCAGTTCGCCGAGCAAGCCCAGACGGCACATGTTGAGCGCGAGAAGTTCGGCCTCGCCGTAGCAGCAGTTTTCGAGCTGCATGCAGTTCATGCGCGTCTTTTCGGAAGTCTCGACAAGCTCCCAGCACTCATCGACCGTAAAAGCGCTCGGAACCTCCACAAAAGCATGCTTCCCGGCCCGCATCGCATAAAGGGCTATCGGAACGTGCAATTCCCACGGAGTCGTGTTGTAGATGCAGTCGACGCCATCCCAATCGCACATCGCCTTGTAGGCATCCTTGCCGACGAACTCCTTGGCGGCAGGACGCTTTGTGTCCTTCAGCCACTTCTGCAAGCCATCGACAGCACACTGCCTGACATCGCAGAGAGCCGCCACTTCCACCCCGGGAATGCTGGAGATGCGGTGGACGGCATCCTTTCCGCGCTCGCCAACCCCCGCGACGCCGACGCGGATTTTGCCCATAGGCTTGGCGACGAAACCAAACATCGAACCGCCCGCTCCGAATCCCGGGCCTTGCTTTGCGCTCATGCAGCCTGCGGCAACGGCAGCCGCACCCATCCATGCCGTTCCCTTGAGAAAATCGCGTCTGTTGGTATTCATATCCCTTTTTCCCGTTGCTATCCCATTGGCGGGGTATATTCCCTTCTTTTTCTGTGAGCGGAAAAGTACACATTTCCGTTCACACCGCGAATTCAGCGCATTCCTCATGAAGTTCCTCCTTAAGAAAAGAAACATTCCGCACTATAACACATGGCTTTTTTTTTTGTCAAGGTATTTTGTTAATTATATTTTTCTGCGACATGACCAACAGCGACAGATAATTTAGAAACGAAATCACTGAGACGATCAAGCGACTGTAAACCTGTATTCAATTTTCCGGTTTCCCCTAACCAGACTCTTTGGAGACTTACACTCCAGATGTTGTGTCATGTCCTGCGTACCAAAAAAAAGGCGCGGTTTTGCCGCGTCTTTTCAATGGTGGTGGGACAAGGATTCGAACCTTGGAAGGCTATGCCAACAGATTTACAGTCTGTCCTGTTTGACCGCTCCAGAATCCCACCGCAAATTCATGCATTTGATTCCCTCGCATCTTTCATTAAGTGGATTAATGGTGCTCGGGGCGGGACTCGAACCCGCAAGGATCTCTCCACATGCACCTCAAGCATGCGTGTCTGCCAATTTCACCACCCGAGCAATGGGGGAAAAACGGCGCATAATATATCATATCGCGGTATGGCGTGCAAGCGTTTTTTTTGATAAAATAACGCACCATGTTTGAGGTAAGGAATATCAGTTTCTCAAGAGGCGGCAAAAGCATCCTTTCCGACGTCACATTTTCGGTCGCGTCAGGTGAGGTTGTTGCGATTACCGGTGCAAATGGTGCAGGCAAAACCACGCTTTTGAAGATTTTGGCAGGAATATGGATGCCTTCGTCAGGAACGGCGACTTTTGACGGAGTGGATATCCTTGCCGAGCCTGTGCGCCATAGACGGCATCTGGGCTGGCTTGGCGAATCCGCGCCTGCCGATGACGATCTCACCGTGAAGGCATATCTCAAATATCGCGCAAAGCTGAAGGGCGAACAATCCCGCAAGATACCCCATCGTGTTCGCGAAGCGATGTCAATCTGTGGGTTGGATGGCTTGGCCGGATCTGTCATCGGCACTCTTTCACGTGGACAACGCAAGCGTGTGGCGTTGGCCGATGCCGTTCTTCTCCGGCCTAGACTGCTGTTGCTGGACGATGTCTTTGCAGGGCTGGACGATTCTTCCCGTGAGGCTGTGGCGTCTATGATCTCATCGTTCAGCGTTTTTGCCGCCATTGTGGTTTCCGGACATGAAACCGAATGTTTTGCCCGCATTGGTGCACGTGCGGTTGAGCTTAAGGGGGGCGTGATCTCATGAAACTGCCTATGATTGTGATGTTTCGCACCTTGACACGGCTTGCAAGGCAGACGACGACGCTGTTTGCGGCAGCGGCTTTTTTTGCAGCGACGGGCGCACTGTTCGCCAATGGGCTTTTCGCCGCCGAGGGAACTGCGGTATCGGCCCCGTCCATTTGGGCCCTTTCCGTCGCAAACGTATTGCCTCTCTTGACGTCGCTGTTGACGATGCGGTTATGGAGTGAAGACGGGAATGAAGAGCGAATGGAGGCCGATCTTGTCGTCCCTGTTCCAGAAAGGGTGTTTGCCATCGGTCGATTTGCTGCATCGTATTTGGCGGTGATGATGTCTGTGGCTCTTGCGCTTGTAGTTCCATTGTTCATCCTACCCTGCAATTCCCCGGCCCTTTCCTCGCAACTAAGCGTAGTCAGATTTCTTCCGGCGTTTGCCGCATTGGCTGTGCTGGCTCTTCCTTTGACCGCGATAGGCTCGATGACAGGAGTGTTTTTCCGCAACGCCATGTCGGCTGCGGTCGCTTCCATGGCTATGACGTATGCTTTGCCGTACGCCGTTTATCGGGCGTTGATCTCATGGAGTCCTGCAGCGAGGATGAAATTTGCGGAGTCTCCTGTGATTGCGCGGATAACGGATGCTTCGGATGGATTCTTTTCTTTTGGCGCTGCGGTCGTGGCATTCGCCTTTATGATTTCTGCCTTGTTTGCGGCGTCAAAGGCACTAGCGCTGCGACGCATTGCCGGAGACGGCAGGCTTGTGCTCAAGCTGTCGTCGTATGCGGCGATTCTTTCGGCTCTGCTCTCGGCGGTGTTGATGTCTGCGCTTGCGCTTCGTCTGGATTTCATGGTTGAATGGCCTGGAGCCGTCCGCACCGCCTCGTTCTCCGCCCGTACTCGTGAGATACTCTCGGAGATATCGCATCCCGTGCGCATATCCGCATTTATGCGGCGAGAATCTTCAGGATTCCTGCCCGTTGCCCGTCTACTGAGGTTGGTCGAGTCAGAGTCGCGTTCTGTGGCAGGAGCCGGAATTACATGTGAGTTTGTAGATCCCAGATGGGATCCCAATGCCGCCGTCAGGCTAGTGAGAGCCGGAGCGGGCGAGGATACCATCGTGTTTTCAGCAGGACGGCGTCGCATTGTCGTACCGGTAAAGGACTTCGACGAAAGTGTCTGCGCCTCTGCGGTTCAGCGGCTTTCGATGCCTGCTAAATCCGAGACGGTTCTTTTCACTGTAGGCCACGGAGAGCCGTCTATTGGCGATTACGGTCCGTCTGGCCTGGGTGATGCGGCGAGAGCCCTCCGCCAAGAGGGGTATAGGGTAGGCACGCACCATTCACTCACGTCTTCGGTGCCCAAAGACTGCTCAGTGCTGGTTATCGTCGGCGCACGCACTCCGTTTTCGACGGCTGAACTTCGGGATATAGGATTGTTTATCGCACATGGGGGCAGGATTCTCGTCGCCGACTCGGGCCGTCCCGACACTGGAATAAGGATGATATTGGATAGAATCGGCATTGTGCCTGTCGCCGAAGAGTCGGAGCATGTCGGGACCACGGACGGATCGGACATAATAGTGTCTGATTTTGGAGAGCATGCGGTTTCGACGCATCTTCATGGATCGGCGGTGCTTTTTGCGAATGGGGCGAACCGCTATTCGGTGCCGTTGGCGTCAGCGCCGAATCAGCATGGATTCTCGGTGTCGGCACTTTGCCCGTCCGGTAAGTATGCGTTCGCTGTCGCGGCGGAGAAGGGCGCTGCGCTTCGAAGCGACCTTGCCATACGTCCGGCTCGGCTGGTGGCGATAGGAGACCCCTCTTTTTTCCTCAACGGCGCGCTCCATTCCAGGGCAAATGCCAACCGTGATCTCTTCCTGAATTCAATCGCATGGCTCGTTGGCATGGATGTATCCGGCGCGGTGGGCGCCCCCTCAAATGTTCTCTCGGTGAGGATGGACCGGGCCTCACGCATTCGTTTTCTTGTGTATTCCACCGTGGCTGTCCCGTTCGCTGTTGTGATGTTTGCCGGCTTGTGGATGATTCGCAGAAGAAGGAGTTTCAAATGAGAAACCGCAAGGCGATAATGTTCTTTCTCCTGTGGAGTGCGATTTTTGCGCTCGCTCTTTTCCTGCTGCCGGACACCAATGGCACATCTGCAGTCTCTGCCAATGACGGACTGACGGCCATTGATGTTCATGGGGTTGTGAGAGTCGATATCGAGCGTCGAACCGGCGACAATGGAAGCCGTGAGCATGTAGCCATTGTACGGACAGACGGCAGATGGCGAATTGAGTCGCCCATTTCCGCCGAGGCTGACGAAGCATCCGTAAAGCGACTGACGGACGCAGTGGTGTTCGCGGAGATCGGGCATGGACTTACCGAATTGGACATGGCGGCTTTAGGGCGCTCCCCCCGCGACTTTGGGCTTGCCGCACCCCGCTGCGCCGTGTCGATTTCAGATGGAAATGTACGCGATACATTTTCAATCGGGCGTGCCACCGCATCGGGAGATGAGGTCTATGTGAGCCGACATGGACACAAGGGTGTGTTCACCGTGCCAGCCGCCGTTGCAGAGGAGTTGATGCGTCCGCTGGTGGAATTTCGCCGTCGTCAGCTGTTTGTCATCAAGCCCTCGGAAGTGGTTGGGTTTGGATTGAAGGTGGCAGGTGAGCCGTTGACCCGTCTCGCGAAAGCAGACGGGCAGTGGCGCATCGCCAATCCAATGGACGCCCCTGCGGACAGGCGTGCGGTGGAGGCTTTGATCGGGGAACTGTGCTCTGCACAGGTTGTAGACTATGTTGCGGACGCGGGATCCGTTCATGGACTCGGCGAGGACGAGGGGTTTGCGGTTTCGCTCCGGGATACGTTCGGTGCGATAGAGAAGGTTGTTTTCGGTGTAGCAGACGGTACCAATTTAGTGTTGGCATTGACACCTGAAGGTGCTGTCGTCCATGTTCGTTCGGAATTGCTGGAACGGTGCAGGCTCAGGCAGAAAGAGTTGGAGGACACTCGGATATTCCCCGTTGAGGCATCCCATGTGACATCGCTGTCAGTGTCAGAGGGCTTTCCTGCATACGTGGTTTCCAGACGGAGTACAGCAGCGCCGTGGATGATGGTGTCGCCCGTCGATGCCTCTGCCGATGCAAAGGTTGTCGAACGCCTTCTCGCCAAGGTGCTCTCTCTGCGAGGCGTGGAACTGCTGCCAGAAGGGAGCGACGGGGCGCTGATGGTATCGATAGGAACCTCAGTAACCAACTTCAATACACGTTATGTTTTCGGCAACATGATGATGCAGGATGTGAGACTTGCGGATCTGTTGAGTAAAACCATGATTCGCTGCTGTCGAGAGCGCATCAGGAACATCCCTGTTAAAACCGCCGCCGGTGATGCGTGGAACGCAAGGTTTCAGGAGGATGTTGTGTCGCTTGTAGAGTCCGGCATCGTGGCGGATCGAGTGGAGGCTGTAGTCCTTCGCGCAGAGGATTTTGCGCGCTGCGGGTTCAACCGTCCTGCGTACACGATATCTTTTGAGCTTAGCGACGAAACCTCGTCGTTGAGGCGGATGCTGATAGGTTCGGCGACTCCCGAAGGTGGAAGGTACGCCACAATCGGCGGTGTAGATGCCGTGTTTGTGCTGTCGGCACCGGTGGTTTCGGTTCTTACCAAGCCGGTGGAAAGTTCAATGGAGGATAAACGATGACGGTTTTGGTTACGGGAGGAAGCGGCTTTTTGGGAATCAATCTCATTCGCAAGCTTCGCGAAAACGCCGTGAAGGAGATACGTGTTTTGGATATTGCGGATTTCGATTATCCAGAGAAGTCCGAACCGTGGCTGAAGTTCACGCTTGGCGATGTGCGCGACGCCGCCGCTGTCGATCGTATTTCTGAAGGGTGCGATGCCGTGGTGAACTGTGCAGCGGCGCTGCCGTTGTATTCTCCCGAGGACATCCGCACAACGGAGGTGGACGGCATCCGCAATGTCCTGGCGTCGGCACGCAAGTATGGCGTAAATCGCATTGTGCAGATTTCGTCGACTGCCGTATATGGCGTGCCAAAGAAGCATCCGATATACGAGAACGATGAGCTCATCGGTGTAGGTCCGTACGGCGTGGCGAAGATCGAGGCGGAGGATGTGTGCCGCAAGGCCCGTTCCGAAGGGCAGCCGGTTTGCGTGATACGTCCGAAAAGTTTCATTGGCCCGGAACGTCTTGGCGTGTTCGCCCTCTTCTACGATTGGGCGTATACCGGACACGACTTCCCGATGATCGGCAGCGGAAATAACCGCTATCAGCTGATGGATGTTGAGGATCTTTGCGACGCCATCTGGAACGCAATGACCTATCCAGACGACAGGATAAACACGGAATTCAACATCGGAGCCAAGGATTTCACCACGATGCGTGAAGACTACCAGGCGGTGTTGGATAAGGCCGGATTCGGGAAGAGGATAAGAGGTCTACCGGTGAAACCGATCGTCTTCATTCTTCGAATACTGGAGGCCCTCAAACTTTCCCCACTCTATCCATGGGTGTATGAGACGGCATCGACGGACAGTTTTGTGTCCATTGAAAAGGCGGAACGCATGCTCGACTTCAAGCCTCGCTTCTCAAACAAGGACGCGCTCGTCAGGAACTATGAATGGTATTGCGCCCACTTGCACGAATTCGCCGGCAAAACTGGTGTTTCGCACCGGGTGCCATGGAAACAGGGGCTCCTCGCCTGCGCGAAATGGTTTTTCTGAGGGGGGCACCCACGGCGACCGAAAATCGATGTCCATTAGAGGCTGAAGACTTGCGAAATTAAGCGCAACTGATCAGGTTCGCTCACGTTCTCACACTACAGCAAGAAATCTGCTTTTTTCTAATTACTTCTTGACTTAGAATGCCGTATATGATATCCTATGCCGCGTTTTCAACGGAGAGGTGGCAGAGCCTGGTTGAATGCACATGACTCGAAATCATGCATACCCTCGCGGGTATCGGGGGTTCGAATCCCTCCCTCTCCGCCAAGAGCGGGCGTAATTCAATGGCAGAATAGGAGCTTCCCATGCTTCTTACGGGGGTTCGATTCCCCTCGCCCGCTCCATTTTATTTTCCCAACTCATTACTCAAAACAGATGGACGCGCCGAGTGAATGCGCGTCCATCCGTTTTTGCAGGAAACTCCTTATTCGGTTATTCCGATTCATCCTCGTAGAGACCATCAAGAGCATCGCCCATCATCTCCACGGCCTCTTCAAGGTGCTTCTCGCTCATGGAAAGGGTCGGAAGGAAGCGAACCACATTGCCGTGGGCAGTCAACGCCAGAATGCCCATGTCCTGAAACGCCTCGACTATTGCCTTGGGATCACCGTCAATGACCATTCCGAGCATGCAGCCGACACCGCGAACATCAAGGACCTTGCTGTACTTCTCAACGAAGCCCTTCAGCCCTTCACGGAGAAGTTCGCCCTTGCGGACCGCAGCGTCGAGGAGCTTTTCGTCCTCGATAATCTTGATGACCGCGAGCGCGGCGGCGGCGGCGAGCGGATTGCCGCCGAACGTAGAGGCATGCGCACCAGGGGTGAACACGTCTGCAAACTTGGCGTTGGAGATGAGTGCGCCCATCGGAACGCCGTCTGCAAGAGACTTCGCCGAGGTGAAAAGGTCAGGCTTGACGGAATAGTTCTGCCACCCCCACCACTTGCCGGTACGCCCCATTCCGCACTGGACCTCATCGCAGATCATGATGAGATTCTTCTCGTCGCAGAGAGCGCGGACGCCCGCCATGAACTCCTCTGTCGCAGGGTTCACACCACCTTCGCCCTGGACGGCCTCAACCATGATTGCAACCGTCTTGTCGGAGACTGCCGCCTTTACGGAATCGATGTCATTGAAATCTGCGTAATTGAAGCCGACAGGAAGCGGCTCGAAACCATCCTGGCACCACGCCTGTCCGGTGGCGGTGATGGTCGCAAGCGTACGGCCGTGGAAAGAGTTGCGCATCGTGACGACTTCGTAGCGGCCGCCGTTCGCGGCACCCCATTTGCGGGCGAGCTTGATCGCAGCTTCGTTCGCCTCCGCACCGGAGTTGCAGAAGAACACCTTGCCGTCGAGACCGGATATCTCGACAAGCTTCTTTGCGAGAAGGGCCTGCGGCTCGTTGATGAAAAGATTCGAGCAATGACCGAGCCTTGCAACCTGTTCCTGAACAGCTTTCACCACACCTTCCGTGCAGTGCCCGACGTTGTGCACGCCGATTCCGCTCGTCATGTCGTAGTACTGCTTACCGCTTGCGTCATAAACGCGGGAACCTTTCGCCTTGGAGATGACAACCGAGGGCTTGTAGGTCGGCATCAGATACTGGTCGTAGATTTTCCTTGTTTCTTCAGTGTTCATTCCGTAATCTCCGTTCCCACGCCTTCACGCGTGAATATTTCCAACAACAGCGAATGCGGCATGCGCCCATCAACGAGGTGAACCTTCTTCACTCCCGCCTGAATGGCGCGTTCGCATCCTTCGATCTTGGGGAGCATACCCCCAGAAATTGTTCCGTCCGCCTTGAGAGCGGCGACGTCCGAAAGCTTAAGCGTGGACATGAGGCTCGCAGGGTCTTCTGGATCCCTGAGAAGTCCGGGCACATCGGACACGAGGGCGAACTTGCGCACTTTGAGCTCCATCGCCAAAAACGCTGCGGCGCTATCTGCGTTCACATTGTAGAGCTGCCCATCGGCACCAGTCGCAATGGGAGTAATCACGGGCATGATGCCGGCATCGAGCATCTCATTGACGATGCGCAGATCCACGCCGACGGGCTCGCCCACGAAACCGCGGTCCGGCGAGGTGATCTTCTCGGCCGCAAACATCCAGTTTCCATGCACCGGGCGCGCATTCGTCTTAGTGTTCTGAAGCCTCTTTACCAGATCCGCATTGACCTCGTTGTTGAGGGTGCGGCGCACAATCTCCATGGAGGCCGCGTCCGTCACGCGAAGTCCGTCTACGAACTGCGGCGTAATGCCAGACTCCTTAAGCGCTCTTGAAATCGCCTTGCCACCGCCGTGCACGAGTACGACCTTCATGCCAACAGCATCCATGAACGCAATGTCAGCAAGAAGCGAATCGAGCGTGGCATCGCTCTCCATCACGCTGCCGCCCACCTTGACGAGCACGGTGGAACCGCAAAAATCCTGTATATAGGGCAATGCTTCTGTCAGCACCGCCGCCTTGTTCATCGCTGAATCCAACTTTTCCATGGGTACAGATTATATCACATTTATTCTGGTGGGCGCGGGGGGACTTGAACCCCCACTCCTTTCGGAACTGGAACCTAAATCCAGCGTGTCTGCCATTTCACCACGCGCCCGTATAAAACACGGGCCGACGAATCCATCAGGGGAAACGCCGGCCAGCATTTTGAGGGACAAGTCCCTTACTTCGCCTCAGCGGCTTTCTCCTCGGCCGCAGGGGAATCGTCCTTGATCTCCTCGACGCAGACCCACTGCAAAAGCACCATCTTCGCGGCATCGCCCTTTCGGGTGAAGAGCTTGAGGATGCGCGTGTAGCCGCCGTTGCGTCCCTCAAGACCGGGAACGATCTTGTCGAAAAGCTTCTTGACGGCCTTGGGCTGGGTAAGGCGGGAAGCGACGAGACGGCGAGCGGCGAGGTCACCCTTGCGGGCGATCGTGACGAGCTTCTCGGCGAGCTTGCGGGCCTCCTTGGCCTTGGGCAGTGTTGTCCTAATCGTTTCGGCAAGGATGAGGTTCGTAACCATGTTCCTCATCATCATGTCGCGGTGCTCCTTGGAGCGACCGAACTTCTTTGCAACTCTCTGGTGACGCATTGTGAGTGTCTCCTGAAATTATTTCTTTGATTCAAGCAGATCGGCATCGAACTTGTAACCGAGGCACAGACCCAATTCTTTGAGCTTGTCCTTGATCTCGGTGAGCGACTTCTTGCCGAAATTGCGGTACTTGAGCATATCAGCCTCGGTCTTGGAGACGAGTTCGCCTACCGTTGCGAGGTTCGCATTGTTAAGGCAGTTCGCGGCGCGGACCGAAAGCTCGATTTCGTTGACAGACATATTGAGGAGCTTGCGCAGACGCTCGCGCTCATCGGAACCTTTGCTGTCGCTGTCCTCAAACTCGAGAATCTCCTCTTCGGCGTAATCAACGAAGACGTCAAGATGACGGCGAAGAACCGCAGCTGCTGTCTTGAGTGCATCATCAGGCGTCACGCGACCATCGGTCCAGACGTCAAGGATGAGCTTTTCGTAGTCGGTGCGCTGTCCGACGCGGGTGTTCTCCACGAGGAAGTTGACGCGCGTAACGGGCGAGAAGATCGAGTCGATTGCGATGCGACCAATCTCCTGATCGGGAGTCTTGTTGGCGTCCGCCAGACAAAATCCACGGCCAGTCTTGAGTTCGCACTCAAGCTCCAATGTACCATCAACCTCAAGCGTGCAGATTTCCTGACGCGGATTGAGCACCTCAATGGAATTCGACTCTGCAAAATCACCGGCGTAAACCGTGCAAGGCCCCTTCTTCTTGAGGGTAAGCGTGGTCAGTTCGCGGGTGAACGACTTGAGAAGGACGCGCTTGAGGTTGAGGATGATATCCGTAACATCCTCTGCGCACCCCTTGATCGTAGAGAACTCGTGATGAACGCCAGCAATCTTCACGCTGGAGATCGCACAACCCTCAATGGACGAGAGAAGGACGCGACGGAGCGAGTTTCCAATCGTGCGAGCATAGCCGACTTCAAACGGCTCCGCCACGAAACGGGCATACGTGCCCGTTGCGTTGCTCTCATTCTTCTCTATATTGTGCGGCATTTCAAAACGGCTCAAACGGATCGGCATATTAAACCTCCTTTGAGAAAACGGAAAATACGGTAAGTCAGCTTATCAGCGGCTGAAAAGTTCGACGATGAGCTGCATCTCGGCGTTTTCGGGAATCTCCTCGCGGCCAGGAACGCTCTGAAGCGTACCCTGCATCTTCGCATCATCCCAAGCAAGCCAATTGACAACCGGCGACTTGTGACTCTTGAGAGAGTCCACGACGGAAACCATGTTGCGATCCTTCTCGCGGATGGAAACCGTATCTCCAGGACGGATAATCGCACTAGGCACGTTGCAGATCTTTCCGTTCACCGTAACATGGCGGTGGGTAACGAGCTGACGGGCACCCGCACGCGTCGGAGCAAGGCCGAGACGATAGGCAACGTTGTCAAGACGGCACTCGCAGAGAGCGAGCATGATGTCACCCGTAACACCCGGCTTAGCCTTCGCACGCTCGAAGAACAGACGGAACTGCTTCTCGCGCATGCCGTAGATTGCCTTGACCTTCTGCTTTTCGCGAAGCTGCTGGCCGTATTCGGAAACCTTCTTGCGACGCTTGTTCGCGCCATGCTGACCCGGAGGATTCGGACGGCGCTCAAGGACCTTGTCCGGCCCGAAAATAGGCTCGCCGAAACGACGGGAAATCTTAGTCCTAGGACCTGTATAGCGACCCATATTACACTCTCCTCCGTTTACGAGGACGGCACCCGTTGTGAGCGAGCGGCGTCGTATCGGTAATCATCGTAACGCGAATGCCTGCTGCCTGAATCGCACGAACTGCGGATTCACGCCCCTGACCTGCACCCTGCATGCGCACTTCGCATTCATGCATGCCCTTTGCGACGGCCGTACGGGCGGCATCCTGAGCCACCATCGTCGCGGCAAACGCCGTGGACTTGCGGGATCCCTTGAAGCCTGCCTTGCCGGCGGAACTCCAGGCGATGACACCGCCGCGGGCATCGGCAATCGACACCTGCGTGTTGTTGAACGTGCTGCGGATGAAGGCAATTCCTGCGGGAATCGACTTGCCGGCACGAACCTTCTTCGCGGGCGCTGCGGCGCCCTCGGCCGCCCCTTCGGCGGCATCAGAGGCAGCAATCGGCGCCGCTTCAGCGGCGACTTCGGGCTGCTTGAGTGTTTCTTCGCTCATTGCTTTCCTGTTTGTTCAATAAAAGCGCTTACTTCTTGCCGGCACGAATCGCGGCCGACGACGCCTTGCGGTTGCCCTTGCGCGTCTTCGCATTTGTCTTCGTACGCTGACCGCGCACCGGGAGACCCCTCTTGTGGCGGAGACCGCGATACGATCCGATCTGGATCAGACGGCGGATGTTCTGGGACACTTCACGACGGAGATCACCCTCGACGCGGTAGTTGTCCTGAATGTAGGTGGTGATCGCGTGGATCTCGTCCTGAGAGAGATCGTCCGCCTTCTTGGCGGGATCAATCTTGCAAGCGGCGAGAACATCGTCCGCACGCTTCGGTCCAATACCGTGGATATAACGGAGCGCGAAGCGGCTCTGCTTCTTGCCCGGAATGTCCACACCCATGAGTCTCGGCATGTGTTTATTCCCTTTTCTTTATTAACCCTGACGCTGCTTATGGCGCGGATTGGTGCAAATGACACGCACAACACCCTTGCGACGGATGATGCGGCAATTTTCGCATATGCGACGGACAGAACTGCGAACTTTCATGTTATTCTTCTTCTTCCTTGGTCAAAAAGAGCCATTATTAAACCATAATCGGAATAGAAAATCAAGAGAATATTTTTATTTTTTAGAATCGGCGGTTGAAAGCCCGAAATCTATCCGATTAGGCAAATTCTTACCTCATAAAGCACTGCTAAGTCAAAAGCCTACCTTTGACACATGATGCCCCCTGTGGCGACGAAAGCTTTTGAAGAACTCGTCGATCTTCGCCCCCAAGTCGGAGGCCAAGCGGTCTTAGGAAGACAATCCAAGCCCACAACTCCTTGGCACACAGAACGACATGGCTACGATCCGACTTCCAAGGAAGAAGAAGAATAACATGAAAGTTCGCAGTTCTGTCCGTCGCATATGCGAAAATTGCCGCATCATCCGTCGCAAGGGTGT
>JAZOAC010000020.1:0-9709 GCA_045595285.1 Kiritimatiellia bacterium
TTCGCTGTGCGAGTAGTTTCTTGCAAGGAATCTGTCGAGGATGCCTGCGGCCATCGGTGACGTTTGCATCCGCTGAAGTGTGTCGCTGTCGGCCAGTTTCAAGAACCGGTTCATCGCTCTGATTATGCTGTACCGAGATACCTTGTGACGGGCGGCAATCTGCGTATGGTTCAGTCCGTGTGCATGAAGCGCGAGTATGCGCCTGTCATGCGTTTCAGCCCCTAAAAACAGGGCTATCGCGTGAATCGCCGTGTATGCCTGTACGCAATCGGAATAGATGATTGCGTGAAGGATGTCCTTGAACCAAAGAGGGACGATGTGCCGCCCGTTGGACGGCTTGCGGAGGATTGAAATGCTCATGGTCGGTGCTCCGCATTATAATTCCGATTTGGCGGCGATAGCCTTGTTCAACCGGGCGGTGAACACACGCTCACGGCGGCGCACTTCCTCACCTGCGCGGAGGTCGCTCCAGAAGAGAAACAGCTCGTTGCGGAAGACTTCTTCGCCGAGGATTTCAAGTCGCTTTCGCCAGATGTTGCGCGATAGAAGCGAGGCCGATCCGGTGACTGCGGCGGCAATGTCGAGCGCGGTTTTGGTGGGATCGAAAAAGTCCTGATAGGCGTTCGGCCTGAAGGACGGAATCGCAAGTTTTTTGGGGTTCATTTTGGCTCCTTTTGTGTGGTTGTCCACAAGGAGCCACCCTAAGTCCACCCCAAACAAGGCCAAAAGTGCGTTTCGTGCATGCCTGTAAGGGTGAAACGCACTTTTTACCCCCGCACACCCCCTTAAAACAGAAAGTGGACGGAAAAGTGTAGGTTTCCGTTCACTGAAAAAGAAAGGAATCTATCCCACCTATGGGATAGCAATGAAACGTAAATAAGGAACGAAAGGAGAAACGAGATGCAGTTGAGGAGGATCGGAATGCTGGCGGTTGCAGTCGCATGGGCCGCGATATGTCTGGGTTCGAACGAGCCGGGGACCTATCGCAAGTTCATCGCCTGGGGATACGAGTTCGTATTCTCCACTCCGGAGATTCTCAAGAGCAATCTCGACGCCATCGAAGCCTCCGGGCTTGACGGCATTGGATTCGGCGTCTATGTCAAGGTGCCGGAGCGCAATGGCTCGATGAGCACTGATCATATGTTCGACGGGCTCCTTTGGGAACGCGAACGTTTCGGAGAAATGGCCCGAGGCTATCGCGAGGTGCTCGGGCACAAGGGGCTGCGGCACAGCTTCCTGCAGATGTTCCGGGCTCCGTACAAGCGCGTCGACTGGACGGACGACGCGACGTGGGCCCTTGCGGCGTCCAACCTGACGGTGGCGGCCTGGTTCGCCAAGAAGAGCGGCTTTGAGGGGATCACCATCGACATGGAGGACTACTTCAACACGAGACAGTTCACCAGGCTTCCTTCCGACATGCCGTACGACAGTCTGGCCCTTGTCGCTCGGCGGCGCGGCGCTGAACTGTTCAGGGGCGTGTTCCGGGAGTTCCCCGACACCGTGGTGTTCTCCTACTGGCTTCTGTCCATGATCCACGGCATGGTCAACGCCGTCGATCCGCAGTCGGCAGTACGCGCCTGCGGCGATCTCTGGGTGCCGTTCGTCAACGGGATGCTCGACGTGGCGCCTCCGACCGTCCGCTTCGTTGACGGGAACGAGGACTCATATTATTTTGATGCGGAGCAGTACGAATACTGGCGGGCGGCGGTCGAGCAGAAGATGGTGATGTCGGCGCTCGTCGCGGAGGAGAATAGGAGAAAGTACC
Organism: Kiritimatiellia bacterium; assembly: GCA_045595285.1. GTDB lineage: Bacteria > Verrucomicrobiota > Kiritimatiellia > RFP12 > UBA1067 > UBA1731. Next base: position 1,766 of record JAZOAC010000020.1, read on the forward strand.
GTGCGCAGGTGACTTCCGCGATGGGGATGTACATGGAGAACTTCACGAACGACGCGAAGCAGCGCTACTACGTGCCGCCGCTCGGCGGCTCGCGTCTGCGCCGCTTCACGCAGAACCTCAACCAGGCGATGATGGCTTCCGACGAATATGTGTGGTTCTGGAACGAGCGGGACTGCTGGGTGAAATGGAGCGAGGAGAAGCGGTTCAACGGCAAGACCAGGCGGCGCACCTTCGAGGAGGCGCTGCCCGGCATTACGCGGGTGATGAAGATGCTGCGGAACCGCGACAAACTCCCGGACGACCTGCCCGCGAACCTGCTGACTCCCGAGAAGAAGGTGTACAGCTGGGCCGACGGCAAGGTCAAGGGCACATTCTCCAAGGAAGGCGACGTGCTGGTCGCGACCGGGTGTGGATCGCAGGGTGGTTACGCAGTGAGCTTCGACAAGGTGTCGCCGGGCGACATCTACGGGGTGCGCTGCCGGATGCTGGGAGACAGAGTGCAGTCGGGCGTCAGCTGGAAGCGCAAGAGGAAATGGCTGAAGCCCAGCGCGTCTCTCGCTTTCGGCGAGCCCGATGCCGACGGATGGCGCACAGGCGAGGGGATCGCGGTCGTTCCGCCGGGAGCCGACACTATGGTGTTTTCCATTACCGCGAAGGGCCTTAAGCCCGGCGAATCGGTCAAAACAAAGGATATGGCAGTCTACAGGCTGGGTTGCGACTAATGCGGTGAGATGGAATCATTGCGCCTTGCCGGAAAATGATCTAGACAGAAAGGGGACTACAATGAAAAGCAAATCGATGCTCTGCATGACGCTTGTCGCAACAGGCGCCTTGGCTGCAGCGGCGGCCGACTACAGGCCGGGATTCCGCGAGGTGGACGGCGTGACCGTTGAGGCGGACGGGTCCGTTCAGTTGGACGGCACCGTCGCCGTCGGCGACAAGGGACGCTTCGTCAAGGCGGGCGACGGCACGCTCTCGGTGTCGATGTCGCAGATCAACGCCAGCGGCAACACCCGCATCGCCGTGGTCGGCGGCACGCTTGCCGCGACGCCGGGTGCCGACACCACGGTGGATCTTGCAGCGCCGCCGGCGGTGATCGCCGACAAGGCCGCGTTCTGGGTCAACGAAACGAGCGTGGTGGCGACGAACGGGGCAAACAACGTAGCGTACGCTTCGAAGTGGTGCGACGTGCGCGAAACAAATCCGGCGTCGCCGACCCGCATCTTTGCGATGCCTCAGTGGTATGATGGTTCGGGGTCGCCTGGCACGAGGCAGGGCATCGATCCGTGCGTTGAAACGAAGGACGGGGTGCAGGCCGTCTATTTCGGCGGCGCGTCGTCCGGGCAGAACATGCGGTGGTTCTCAAAAGTCGGGACAACGGTGAGTTCGTTGCAAGTCCGGCACTTCTTCCTTGTACATGGCGCCTACGATTGCTGGGGGAACGTCCTTGGATGTGCCGGCAAATCGCGCGACGGCGGCTTCGTCGTGGGGCTGTCGGCCACCGTACCGAGTCTCAATAACGTCACAGCACACTTCCCCGCGCGTTTCGACTGCTGCCCAGATCTGATGACTGCGCGTTTTTTCCTTGACGGCGAATACATCGACGTTCTCCGTGTGCCGCCCAAGCGCGGCTTTCAGCTACTTGAGGGATGTTCCACGACATATCCGTTCCGGATGGATAGCTTCTTCCGGACGAGCTTCGAGACATTCAAAAATGCTCAAGGCGGCGACTATATCGCAGAGGCCATAGTGTTCACGGATCTCCTGACAGAGGCCGAACGACTGGACATCGAGCGCTATTTGATGAAGAAATGGAACCTGCCTGCCGCGAACGGCACCTATACGGATTCCAACAGTGTGGTGACGCGCAACAATCTTCCGCCGCCCACGCTTCAGGTTGGCGTGGCGTCAAACTCTGTCTTTTCATATACGATGTCGTCGACGGACATGTCGCGAGCGTTCGCCTTCTCCGGTTCGGGGACGGTGCGCGTGTCGGGTTCCGGGCTGACCGTGCTCGGCGTAGACGACGGACAGCCGTGGGGCGGCAAATTCGAATGGGACGGCGCGGGCGGGCTGCTCGCCAAGGGCGGCGCGTTCCCTCCCCTTGACGTGAAGGGCGGCGAGGCGTACACGTGCGCAAACTACGTTCAGAATTCCAGCGCGACGGCCGCCGGCGACGCAACGGCAGGCTTACGCCTTACGCGAAGCGGCGCGGAGAACCAGAAGGTTGTCACGTTCAGCGGCAACGGATGGACGCGTGTACGGAGCGTCTCCAACAACGTTACGCGCCTGAGGGTGGATGGCGGCATCGTCCAGCTGCAGGGCCGGGTGCGGGATGACGCGGTCGTGGCGGACGGCGCAGTGGAGGCCACGGTTCCCAACGGCGACTTTGAAGAGCCGATTTCTCCAACGGATCAATTCCATCGGCAGAAGTTGACTAGTTCCGGGGGCAACGGCTGGTACAGCGCTGAAAACAACAGTCACATCATGGATACGTCCGCGACGAAAGTCAGCGGCAACGGTTGGTGGTCATGGCTCTCCAAGTTGCCGCGGAATGGCAGCAAACGCGTTCTCCAGATCGTCCAAAAGAGTGGCGCCTACACGCAGGTGAGATTTCCCAAGGCGGGTTTCTACGAATTGAGTTTTGACGCCCGCAGCCGCTACGGCAACGCCGACGCAGTAAATTCCGGCAACGCGCATCAGCGTCCTCAGGTAGAGCTGCGTCTCGGCGATTCCTGGTCGCAAGCCGTGAAGTTCGGCGTGCTGACGCTGAACAACCATGATTTCGTCCGGTATCGCTATCGGCTGCCATATGTGCCCGCAGGGCAGAAGTGTCTTGGCTTGGCGTCCATCGACAGCGGCCACGACGCCTGCCTTTTCGTGGATAACGTGAAAGTGACGTTTGTCCCTGATGCCGAAGAGCCCCCCGCATTTAAAATTCCGTACGGCGATGTCGACGAACCTGTGAGAAACACGGTGGCGCCTCTCTCCTATACGGCTCATACGGTTCTCAACCGTGTAAGGGGGTGGGAACTTTCCGTCGAGGACGAAACCTGCAAGACGAACTGTCCGGTGGCCATGGTTGGTACGGGAAACTGCTGGAGACGTTTTACCACTTGGCTCTTAAACTTCTTTCCAGCCCGTGACCTCCCGCTTGGCAGCGGTGCGCTTTCGTTCGTCTCTACGGGCGGTTCGGCGAGGACGACGTTTACGGCTCCTGCCGGATCGTTTCGTCTTCAGGCGCGTGCCTGCACGTCGTCATTCAGTGGCCATATGGGCATGGGATCCAGCGAGAAAGGTTTTACTGGAAACGGATCCGTCCACGCGTACCTAACGAAAGGGGACGGATCGGTCGTGGATCTCGGACAGGTTTCAGTACCGAATTCCTGGCTGACACCGGAGACGGTATGCTGGACGCAGGCAATCGAGTTGGATCAAGACCAGATCGTGACGCTTGAGTTGCGTCAGGACAACGCAACCGGCACGGCTGTTGTCGACGACTTGGCGTTCGTGGCTTCGTCGCGCATTCGGAGCGGCAACCTGATTCAGGATCCCGGATTTGAAAGGAGCGACGTCTGGACTACCGGAAATACCCCGCACGAGTTCGTGCTGATGCCCGACAGAAAACCAGGGAGTACGCAATTTCATGCCTGGAATCAAAACCAGCCGTGGGCATTCGGCTACAACGTGTTCGAGGGGAAGCGCTATCTACGCATCATGGACGGGGGCCGGGCATCCTGTTCGGTGAACGTGCCTGACGCCGGATTGTATCGCCTGTCGTTTGAGACGCGCACCCGCATTGACAGTGTAAACCGTGCTGGAAACAATTTCCGCATCTGGCTGCAGCCGCAATCGGATGGGAGTGTCACGAATGAAGTGGCCCGCTTCGCCGACCCGTATGCGCGCGACTGGCACAAGGTGTCGTTTCTCGTGGACATAGCACAGGCCGGGAACCACACGCTCTACATCGACGGGCTTGGCGCGCCGTCCGGGCTTGACAGGAACGGTTGTTTCGACAATGTCGCGCTCGAAAAAGTCGTCGAGACGATCGACCCGGCCCCGGACATTCCGTCCGACCTGAAGATCGACGTCGCGGACGATGCGCGGCTTGTCCTCGACTACGTCGGCGTGGCGAAGAGCGGACGCGTCAGATACAAAGGCCGTAGCTACACGGGACTGTTGAGCGCCAAGACAAACCCGGAGTTCATTTCTGGCGCCGGTTCGTTGAACGCTGTTGCGGCCGGCACGCTGTTCATACTGAGGTGATCGTATCATGCGAAATGTACTAGTATGGGCTTTCGCCGCTGTGCTGCTTGCCCCTGGCGTTTCAGGGGCGGCGGCGGAGCGTCCTGAGGCGTTTAGGGATTCGTGCGGGGCGACGGACTCGGTTTTTGCGCCCTGGCGGGACGCTGTTCTCGAACGCCGTTCGCGATGGCTCGCCAAGGCGGAGTCGTCCAGGCCGAAACTCCACCGCCGCGCGGTCGCGCCTGTGCGGCTTGTCAAGCCCGTTGCGGATGCCAAGGCGTTTCAGAGATGGTCTGTCGCGGAGGACGGAGCGGTCGAGGCGGCGCTGAACAGGCCGCTTGCGCCTGGTGACGTGTTCATTTTCGATTTTGGTGAGCATCTGGTCGGTTATCTTTCGGTGCGGCTGATGGATTTCGGACGTGCCATGGATGCGCCAGTCCGTCTGATGTTCTCGTTCGCCGAGGTGCCAAGCGAATTGGCGGAAGATTCCGAGGGCACGAAACCGTCCGTCTCGACTGCCTGGTACCAGCAAGAGATCGTTACTTTTGACGATGTCCCTTCGATGAACAATCTTCCGCGACGGTATGCATTCCGCTATGTCAAGGTGAAGGTGGTCGGCTGTTCCCCGCATCGCCGCTTTGGGTTGGGGGCTGTTTCGGCGACAGCGGTGACATCGGCCGACGAATCGAAGCTTCGCGCCTGGACCGCGCCGTCGGCGGAAGCGGCGGCGATCGACCGAATCGCCTGCCGTACGCTTCGCGACTGCATGCAGACCGTCTTCGAGGATGGGCCCAAGCGCGACCGGCGTCTGTGGCTTGGCGATTTGCGTCTTGAGGCATTGGCGAACTACGAAACATACAGGAACTTCGACGTCGTAAAGAGGTCTCTCTATCTGCTGGCTGGCACATGCGGCGAGAGCGGCCTCGTGAACAGCGACGCCTTCGAACGGCCCGTGCCCAGGAGCGGAGTTTGCCGCATCCTGGACTATACGGCGCTGTTTGCGGCCACCGTTCTTGAATATCTGGAGGCGAGTGGTGACGTGGAAACGGCGCAGGATCTTTGGCCGCTCTGCGCGCTGCAGCTGTATTTTGTTCTCGGTCCGGTGGGCGGGGATGGCGTTTTTCGCGACAATGGCAAATGGTGGTGCTTCATCGACTGGCAGGCGGCGCTTGACCGCCAGACAGCGGAGCAGGGCGCTCTCATCTACGGACTGAAGGCGACGCAGCGGCTGGCCGAAAAGCTGGGCCGCGCGCGTGAGGTGCCGTTCCTGCCGGACGCGATCGACCGGATGGTGCGCGGTGCGCGCGCCGCGCTCTGGGACGATGTGCGCGGATGCTTCGTCTGCGAGAAGGATGGGCAGGTCTCGTTCCTTGGTCAGGCGTGGATGGTCTTGGCCGGTGTTGCGGAGGGTGAGACGGCGCGCCGCTGCCTTAGGACCGTGCTGGCGGACGCTTCTGCCGTTCGTCCTGTCACGCCTTATGCCAACCATTATTTCACGGAGGCGTTGTATGTCGCCGGGCTGCGGCGTGAAGCCGAGGCACATCTGTTTGGCTATTGGGGGCGAATGGTCGATTTCGGTGCCGATACGTTCTGGGAGGTGTTCGTGCCCGAGGACCATCGTGCCGGACCATACGGCACGCATCTCATGCACAGCTATTGCCACGCCTGGAGCTGTGCCCCCGCGTATTTCCTTCGCAATGCTAAGTTTAAGAGTTTAACGCATGCCAAAACAAGGCGGTGAATTTGTGAAGGGGATCGTGTCGTGAAGAAGACTTCGCAATGTTATAAAACATGGTGTTCCCAATTCAGTGGATTGGGTCAATCACCGTTCCGTCCACAGGAGGAGCCGATTTGATGAATATGAACAGTAAGACCAGACAAATTGCAATTTTGGTTGTTGCGGCAACGGCTGCGGCGACGACCTTGGTTTCGTTCGGCTACGCAAAGGCATCATCACCCTTGACTACCGAATGGGGCGCGAAGGTGACGCCCGAAAACGCATGGCGCAGCTATCCGCGTCCACAGATGGAGCGAAAGGGCTGGACGAACCTGAACGGCGAATGGGATTATGCCGTTACGAGCGTCACAAACACTCCCGGAATGCCTCAAAAGTGGGACGGCAAGATTTTGGTTCCGTTTGCGGTCGAGAGCGCTCTTTCCGGCGTCGGCCGGCTTCTGAACCCCGACGAGTTTCTCTGGTACACACGCACGATAAACTGCAACCCGAAACGCGGGGAGCGCATCCTGCTTCATTTCGGAGGCGTGGATTTCCGGACGATGGTGTTCATCGGGCATACGGAAGTCACTGACGTTCCCCATGAAGGCGGACAGAATCCCTTTACGCTGGATATCACGGATTACGTCAAAAGCGGCGACAATACGCTGACCGTGTGCGTATGGGATCCCACTGAAGACTTCATAAACTCGCGCGGCAAGCAGAGCTTCAAACCCAAAGGATGCTTCTACACCCGCGTTTCCGGCATTTGGCAGACGGTGTGGATGGAGACGGTTCCGGAGTCATACATCGAGTCGTACAAGTGCACGACCGACATCGACAACGGCGTGGTGCGGTTCGATTTCAAGGTTGCTGGTCCGGAGACTGACGAAGACGTTAAGATCGACATCTACGACGGTGACGTACGCGTCGCGTCGGCGGAGAAGGATGCCGACAAGCCCGTCACCGTGAAGATGCCCGCGGGCTTCAAGCTCTGGAGTCCCGAGTCGCCCAACCTCTACACTTTCAAGGTGAGGTACGAGCGCGACACGTTCACCGGATATTTCGGCATGCGCAAATTCGAGAAGCGCAAGGATTCGAACGGATATCTCAGGTTCTTCCTCAACAACCGCCCCTATTTCGTGATGGGCACCCTCGACCAGGGATGGTGGCCGGATGGTCTGCTCACGCCGCCGTCGGAAGAGGCGATGGCGTACGACGTGAAAGTGCTTAAGGATTGCGGCTACAACACTCTCCGCAAGCACATCAAGGTCGAGCCGCTCCAGTACTATGCGCTTTGCGACAGGATGGGAATCCTGGTCATCCAGGACTTGCCCAGCGGCTCCGGAAGCTATAAGGATCCCATGCGCGCTGCCACTACCGCCCGCTACCATCTCCAGCGAGCGGAACTGAAGGAAATGATGGATACGCTCCGGAACGTCACATCAATCGTCATTTGGTGTCCGTACAACGAGGGATGGACCCAGCCCGGGGAGTTTCTTACCCACTCAACGCTAGATTTCGTCCGCAGATACGACCCGACGCGTCTGGTGAACGGACCAAGCGGCTGCTGGGACTGGGAGGGCGGCCATCTTCTGCCTAAAGGCTGGGACTGGGACAAACGTGTTCCCACCGTACACAAACCTGCCGGAGAGTGCGAGGCGGGCGATACGGTCGACATGCACATCTACCGCGGTCCGGCGATGTTCGACGCGAACGACAGGCGTGTGAGCTTTCTCGGAGAATATGGCGGACTCGGGCATCCGGTCGAAGGCCACCTGTGGAAAGTGTCAAAGGACGGCAAGGGAAATTGGGGATATGGCGGAATCGAAGACACCAAAACGCCTGAAGGTCTCGAAAAGGCATATCTCGATCTTTTGGGCAAAGTGGAGGAAATGGCCAAGAAAGGCCTTGGCGGAGCCATATATACCCAAACGACCGATGTGGAGATTGAGATCAACGGTCTTTTGACCTACGACCGGAAG
>JAZOAC010000021.1:0-6518 GCA_045595285.1 Kiritimatiellia bacterium
TGTGCGTTCTCGTCCTTTATCGTAAAGTAGGCGTGTCCGCTCGAATACACCTTCCAGCCAGAAATCTCCCCTTCGACATATATCTTATCGAAACGCTTGAACAGACCCTTTATGACGTCGGTGAGTTCACTTACGCCATAGACCTTGATCTGTTCCTTCCCGTCCGACATCAGGTGCGAAGGCTTCTCAACAATGCAATCTCGGCACGATAACCGTCAAGATCGTTCGGGGTCTCGAGATAGAACGGGAGGTCGCGTAGTTTCGGATGGTTAATGATCCGCACAAGCGCATCCAGACCTATCTTGCCCTTGCCGATGCAGGCGTGGCGATCCTTGTGCGTTTCAAATCCGTTGAGCGAATCGTTCAGATGGATAGCCTTGAGACGGTCAAGACCCACAACCTTGTCGAACCGGTCAATGACACCATCGAGATCGTTCACCACATCGTATCCGCCGTCCCACACATGGCACGAGTCGAGACACACGCCCAACTTCGGCGAAAGTGCGATTCCAGCATCCGCAAGCGAATTTTCCGTGCGGTCGATTATGTCCTTGATCTCTTCGAAGCTGCGCCCGACCTCTGCCCTTGCCGGACATCGTCTCAAGAAGAACCGTAGTGGCAAAGCCCTTGCCGTCCTTGGCGTATTTCGCCTTGAAGATACGGACGAGCATGGACGATATGAGTTCAATCCCCTTTTCCGCACCTTGCTGCACATGGGAACCCGGATGGAAATTGTAGAGTGCGCCAGGAGTGTATTCCAGCCGCTTCAGATCATCCGCCATCGTCATCTCGGCGAACTCGCGTACCCGAGCCTCGGCGCCTGCGGCATTGAGAGTGTACGGGGCATGGGCCAGTATCGGCCCAATGCCCGCCTTTTCCGCATAGGCGAGATAATCCTCCACATCTGCGGGATCAATCGGCTTAGATGCGCCGCCCCTAGGATTTCGCGTGAAGAACTGGAATACGTTCGCGCCTATGGATTCGGCCGTCCTCCCCATCGCAAGGTATCCCCCTGCGCTGGAGAGGTGGCAGCCTATCTTGAATGAAGGATCCATCGATTACGCCACAAAAGCGATCTTGAGACCCTTCATGGAGATGTTCATCTCCATCGCCTCGTTCATCTGGTCGAGGGTGTACTTGTGCGTGATGAGGTCGGTGATCGGGAAGCCGCGCTCCTGCGATTCCTTGAGGAAGTCGAAGCTCTGCACCCAGTCCTTCGCCTGGTACGTCCAGCTGCCGATCGCCTTGACCTGCTTGTTGCACATGTCAATGTGCGGATTGTAGGTGGTGTCGCCATTGTTGACGAAGAACCCGAGTTCGCAGAAGCTGCCGCCGCGGCGGACATAGCTCCATGCCTTGGTGGCGGCCTTGGGCGAGCCCGTGCACTGGAACACCATCTCGGCGCCTTCGCCGCCGGTGATCTTCTTGACCTGCTCGGTGGCGTCGGCGTCAAGACCGTTGACAACATAGCGTGCGCCGAGCTTCTTGGCAAACTCGAGACGGTTCGCATCCGTGTCGCACGCGATGATGTTGCGCACGCCGAGGCAGCGGACCATGTTCAGGAGGAGGAGACCGATCGGACCGCATCCCTGCACCAGCACATAGCTGTCGAACTTGAAGTTGAATATCTGCTTCGCCTGCTCGACTGCATGGACGATCACCGCCGCCGGCTCGATGAGAATGCGGAGGTCGCGGTCCATATCGGAGACGTTGAACACAACGCCGCCTGCGTTGACCTTCATGTACTCGCCGAACCAGCCGTTGAGATAGTGCCTTTCGCCGGGAAGGAGACCGAATATCTCGCCATTGTTGCAGAGCTCCATGATCTCGGGGTGGAACTTGCACGTGTCGCACGTGCCGCAGGACTTAAGGCCCGTCACGATCTTGTCACCGACCTTGAGCGGCTTGCCCGTGAAGTCGGCGGTGACGTTCTTGCCGAGAGCGACGACTTCGCCCGTGCCTTCATGGCCGAGCTGAACGGGGCAGATGCCGAAGGGATCGCCCTTGTATTCATGCACGTCAGTGCCGCATATGCCGCAGCCTTCCACCTTGACGAGAATCTCGTCATCGCCAACGGCAGGAAGGTCGACTTCGACGACTTCCATCTTCCTAGGTTCCTTGAGAACCGAAATCTTGCACTTAGCTGGAACGCTCATTTTGCTTCTCCTGTTTTATTTGACAATAAAGTGACTGATTACGCGAGCGATTATATCACATTTATGGCATCGATATCCAACGCGACGCGCAAATCTTTCGGCAACGGACGCGCCTTGACAATCCAGCGCCAGGCGGCGGCGATGCACTTCGAGGACGAAGCGCGCATCTGCACCTGATAACGAAACCAACCCTCCGCGCGTTCCAAGGCCGGCGGCATCGCTTCCGACACCGTCAACCCCGGATACCTGGCCAGCGACTTTGAATACAGCTCCGCCCAACGCTGCACGAGCAACGCATCCTTCGCACGGAAGAGAGCCGTCGCGAACTTCATGTACGGAGGCATTCCCGCGCGTTTGCGCTCGGCGAGCTCCGCCTCCGCAAAACGGTCGAAACCTGCTTCCGCCGCCAGCCGTATGACGGGGTCGTCCGGCCGGAACGTCTGAATGAACACCTCGCCGGGCTTCTCGGCCCTTCCCGCCCTTCCTGAAACCTGGGCGATCAGCTGAAACGTGCGTTCAGCCGCCCTGAAATCGGGCATGCTGAGCGACGCATCGGCGTTAAGCACGCCCACAAGGGTGACGTTCGGGAAGTCCAGACCCTTTGCGATCATCTGTGTCCCGATCAGTATGTCAGCCTCCCGCGCACGGAAACGGGAGAGTATGTCGTCATGGGAATGCCTGCGCGACGTGGAGTCCGCATCCATTCGCAGTATGCGGGAATGGGGAAAGCACTTCCTCAGCGCTTCCTCGGCGCGCTGAGTGCCGATGCCGGCGTAGGAGAAGTCGCGCGAAGCGCATTCCGGACAGGACACCGGCGGAACGGTCCATCCGCCGCACACGTGGCATCTGAGGCACGAATCCACCGAATGGTACGTGTATGCAACGCTGCATTGCGGGCACTCCATGACGTGTCCGCACGCCCTGCACTCAAGCACGCGCGAATATCCGCGACGGTTGAGGAAAAGGATCGTCTGTTCGCCGCGGCGGTTGCGTTCGGCGATGGCATCAAGAAGGAATCTTGAGAAAATCGGAGCCGACTGACGCTCACCGCACTCCTCTTCCATATCGAGAATGTGCACTTCGGGCATTGGATGCCCGGCTACGCGTTCGGCCATCGATGCGAGCGCATATTTCCCCTGACGCACATTGTGCCAGCTCTCAAGCGAAGGCGTCGCCGAGCCCAGTACGACCTTGCACATTTCGAACACGCCTCGCATGACGGCCACATCCCGCGCATTGTACCGGGGCGTCTCGTCCTGCTTGTAGCTTGTGTCGTGCTCCTCGTCCACGACAATGAGTCCGAGATCCCTGACAGGCGCGAACACGGCGCTTCTGGGTCCTACGACCACCCTTGCCTCGCCCGTGCGGATGCGATGCCATTCGTCGTAGCGTTCACCGTCCGAAAGAGCGCTGTGCAGGACCGCCACCTTACCGCCAAAACGTCCGGCAAACCGGCGCACGGTCTGCGGAGTGAGAGATATTTCCGGCACAAGGACAATCGCCCCCCTGCCGCAGGCCAGTTCATGGGCGATGGCCTGAAGATAGACTTCAGTCTTGCCCGATCCCGTAACTCCATGCAGAAGAATTGGAGATCCGCCGGCAGGGCGCGCTGTCCCCGACGCGCCGGCGGCGGCCTGAGGACAAGCCTCTCTACCAACAATTGCATCCAAGGCTGTGCGCTGCATTGGATTAAGAGTCAGCGGCTTGGTCGGCAGCACATTGCGTCCGGCCAGCGGATCGCGGCGCTGGTTCCTGGACTCGATCACGATGCCGCCCTTTGCCTCGATGGCGCGAAGCGTGGCGGGAGTCGTGGAGAACTCTCGGCACAGCTGCTGGACCCATCCGCCGCCGACCCTGCGGACGTTCTCCAAGAGTTCCCTCTGGTATGGGGTGAACATCCTCCCGTCCACCTTGTCCTCGGGAACAGGATCAACGAACAGAAGCTGCTTCGGCTTTGCGTTCGGTCTCAGTACTGCGGCTGGGACGGCCGACTTCAGGCAGAGCTCTATCGGAGAGCAGGTATAGTCGGATATCCACCTGACGAGTTTAAGCATCTCCGGAGAGAAGAACGGAGCGGGATCGGCGATGCCGAGAACTTTCTTTAGTTGGTAGTTGGCGGCCGGCAGTTTGCGGTCGGCAGCTGATGATATGTCAAGGGCGAAGCCGCGGGCTTCGCGATGGCCGAACGGGACGCGCAGGAGCTGCCCGACCTTTATCTCTCCAGACAGTTCGACCGGCACTTCATAGGTGAAGAGCCGGTCGAGTGCGAGGTCTATAGCGACCTTTACGAGCAAACCTTAGTTGCCCTTGGGCTCGAGATACTCAAACTTGGCGCCGTCGCTCTCAGGAATCTTGAATGCATTCTTGGAGTAGACGACCTGCTCCGTGGCATAGCGGCTGGTCTGCTGGATCACGCTTCCGCCCTTGCGGATGATGACAAACGCCTTGTTGCCGAACGGCGTATCGGCGGCGCCGTCACCGCTGGCCTTGCCCAGCTTGAACTCCTCGTTTGCGACGCCATCATACTCGTCGACCTTCAGCTTCGAAGCCGGGAAGTTGCGGGAGACGAGCACCGGGACGACATCGTCAACCTCGTCGGTGACGTTGGCGGCGACGGTCCAGAGAATGTTCTTTGCCTTGAGCTGCTTGGGATCGCCGGCCGGAGGAACGCCAGCTCCGGAGAGGACGCTCATGTCAACGCCCGTAATGTAGGGCTTCCATTCCTGAGTACCCATCTTCTCGGCATCAAAGAGATAGAGGAAGTACTTCTCGGCAGTGTTGCCCTGACCGGCGCCAATCGGGTCGGTTGCGGAATCGGCGCCTTCAGACGCTTCCGTCTTCGGCCATACATTGCCGAGACCGAGCGCCTCGCGCTCCGTGTTGGCGGCGGTGATCGCGACAAAGAGATTGCGACCGCGCATACCGCATGCGGAAAGATTCGCCTTGATCATAGCCGACGAAATCGCCGGGAAGAGTGCACCCATGAGAATGCCGAGGATGCCGATGACCACGAGCAACTCGACGAGCGTAAATCCTTTTTTGTTTCTGTTCATGTTTTGTTCCTCCTATTGTTGGTTCATTGGCGGGGATTATCTCATTTCCCGTCGGAAAAGGCAACCCCCTTTTTCGTTAATAAACTATCAGGCCATAATAAACTATCAGGCCATCAGACGAGACCTCGCTTGACAAGGTGTTCGGCGATTTCAACTGCGTTAAGCGCCGCTCCACGGAGAAGCTGATCGCCCGAGACGAACATTTCAATGCCCTTTCTGTCGTTGCGGGAGAGGTCTTGACGTATACGACCGGCAAGAACGTCATACTTGTCGGTTGCGTCCAAGGGCATCGGATATCCGCCGTTGAGCGGATCGTCCACCACTGTCACTCCATCTGCCGCTGAAAGGATCTCGCGAACCTCCTCGGGTGTGATATCCTCCTCGAATTCAAGGTTGAGGGACTCGGAATGGGCGCGGGCGATCGGCACGCGCACAGATGTGCAGGAAAGCATAAGATCCGGAGCGTGAAGCATCTTTCGCGCTTCATTGCGCATCTTGAGTTCCTCGAGCGTATACCAGTTGGTTTCATCGAACTTGTCGATGTGCGGAATGAGATTGTACGTGAGTTGATGCTGAAACGCCTTGACGGTAAGCGGCTTGCCATCTACATATTCACGCATCTGCTGCTCAAGCTCGGCCAGACCAGGAGCGCCGGCTCCGGATGCCGCCTGATACGTGGAAGCGATGAGACGCCTCAGCCTCTTGGCCTTGTGAAGCGGAGCGACCGCCTCAAGCATGATTGCGGTTGTGCAGTTGGGGTTGGCGATCACACCCTTGTTCCAGTCAAGATCCTCGGCGTTCACCTGGGGAACAACGAGCGGGACATCCGGATCCTGACGAAACGCACGAGAGTTGTCGATCATTTTGGCGCCAGCCTTGACGACCGCATCCCTCAATTGGATCGCGACATCAGTCTTGCCCGCGAAAAGGACAATGTCAAGGCCTTCGAAGCTGTTCTCCGTCGCGGGGAGGACATGGTACGTCTCGCCAAGGATCTTTTCGTCGCGCTCGCGCGAAGCAAAAACCTGAACCTTGCCGCACGGGAAATTGCGCTCTTTGAGAACCTTGATCATCTCGGTGCCGACCGCGCCGACTCCGACCAAACCAACTTTGTATTCTTTCGACATTTCTTTATTCTTCCTTGAAACGAAAAATTGCCGCGGATTATACCAAAACACATCATGGTGCGCAATCACCATGCACTGCCGGGATTCGTCACTTTTTGACCGGCTTGATGTCTTGCCAGTCTTAATTTTCGGTCGCCGGACAAAGTAAATGCAACTATGGGCAGGTTAAATGCAAGGTAGGT
>JAZOAC010000022.1:0-11107 GCA_045595285.1 Kiritimatiellia bacterium
GGGGGGGGGGGGGGCGTTTTTGGGCGTTATTGACGCTTGTTAGTTGCGTTATCCCTTTAGCGTCTGCCGCGGAAGACTACAAACTCGCCGCAGGGGAGAGCGCAACAATCTCCGGCCCTGCAAAATACGGCACAATGACGATTGACGGCGATCTGACTGTCGCCGGCGGTGATACGGTGAGCGTTTCCAACATCAATATGACTGGCGGATCCATCACCATATCCGGTACGGGTACTACACTCGGAAAAAGTCATGGAAATGCAACTGAGACATTCCGGACGATGCTCTCCATGACAAATGGCGCAGACGGGGCGTATGGTAGGATTTATGTAAAGGGATCGAACGGAGCTAGTAAAGGGTTGGCTATCACGGGATTCTATCTCCGTAAGGAAGGCGAAGATTTCGTAAGCGACAACGGATATTTCGATTTCCTGTCACTTGAAAATGGAACGGCGAATTTCTTTGCAGCCTACAATTATTCATCCTGTACGGGACGCATCACGGTAACGGGAACCTCTTCGATATATAAACGCCAGCCTCGTACGCAAGTGGCGATTTTCAGAAGCGGAGCATTCAAGATCGATCTTGTTGATGATGCAATGTTGACATTCGCCTTTAGTGAACAGGGCGGATACTTGAATGATTGCGTTGTTGATGTTGGAGGTAAGGGCAGGTTGCGCTTTAGCGGCACTTACAAAACTGCTAACTATCCACTGGAGATAAACAAAGGTGCGTTTTTCAATCATGAAGGAGACATTGAATTTATACGCGCAAACGGTACTGAGAGCTGCTATTTTTACATAAATGCAGGAAATGCTATTGGACCTAATGTGACGGCATTGAAACAGACTAGCGGTTCTTCCTTGTACAATACTGAGATTAAGATCAAAACTGGCGAGGTAGCAACACTCTGCGGCGATGTGGAGATAACCGGCATGCTGGCATATCTCACGGGCGGAAAGATAAGGATCGACACGACGGAGACGGAACGTTCGTTCAAGTGCAACATCAAGTCGGGTGATACGCTTGTCGTTGAGAAGGTTGGCGAAAACGAGATGGTCGTATCTGCAACCACGAACATCCCGAACCTTGTCGTAAGCGAAGGTGCCGTAAGGTTTGCGGGCAACGACTGTGTCGTGTCCAATCTTGCTGTTTCGACAGGTACGCAGCTGATTGCCGATGGTTGCACCGTGACGATTCAGTCGGATGCCGAATTCGTCGGCGCGTCATTCATCACCGAAAACGGCGGAAGATTCGTGAAGTCCGGGCAGTCGCGCACGATGATATACGATCCTGTCTCAGTGACGGGAGGACTTCATGTCGCAAGCGGTGAGCTGGTGTTCTCCAAGTTCGGTTTCGACCAGAAATGGTGGAGATTTACCTTTACAAGTGTTTATGGTGGGAAGAAGCCCCTTTACATACGAGGACTTTATTTATTTGCTGGAGACGGTACATGGCAGAATTCAGGACTAGGTTATGTTGCCCCGGCGAATGAGACGACAACGACAGCACTTGCGGCAGGGAAAACGCGTTGGTACTGCAATTCAGAAACAAACATAGCCTCCAAGGTTGATGAAAAAACCTATTACAATTATAAGAACCTGCACAAGGTATTCAGGTACTCGGACAATGACAACCACTATCCTCGTTTGACATCGCCAGTTATAGATCCGGAGAATCCAAAATCCCATCTCTCAATAGAGATGCGTCTTGCGGATAACGCTAAACCCATTACCGGATATAATTTAAGGGCGGCCGGTACCGCGCGATATGCCGATGCCTGGAAAATAGAAGCGTCGAATGATGGCTTGGAATGGGAGACGGTGGAGGTGCGCTCGGAACAGGTGTTTTCAGTGTCCGACGCCTACAATACATATGACAATTCACCCTATACACAAAATGCACCTAATGCAAAAGAGTTCTTCCACTTCACCGGATATCGTAATGGAGGGCTTGAGGTGATGGATCCTCTGTCGGTCCAGGTCGATGACGGCGCTATGCTCGATCTCCTTGCATTTGATGCAGGTCAGCCGATTGACGCGGTCACGATAGATCTTGCCTTGGGCGCGGGAACTGTGAAGGGCGGCAGAATCCTGGCGAACGGAACGCTCACTCTCGTGAATGTGGAGGAGTCGGGGACAGATCTGGACAGTGTGCTGCCCATCCTGTTTGACGGAACGGCCGACACGGACAATTTCGCAAACTGGACGGTCGTTGTCGACGGGCGCAAGATCCGCCGCAAGATCAGCTATTCCGACGGCAGGATCACCGTTCCTCCGTCCGGACTGGTCATAATGGTCAAGTAGGGGGAATCCGGCAATGGCAAATGTGACAAGACGGTCCTTCTTTTTCGGCGTCACGTCTGCCGGGCTTGTCGCCCTTGCGGACGGTCCGGTTGCGGCAAATGCGAAGAGGCCAAGGCCGAATCTGCGTATCGGTCTCGCTTCCGACATCCACATAAACCAGTGGCGCGCCACGACGGAGAGATACAAGGCGGTATTGAAGTACTTTGACTCCGCCAAGGTTGATGGTGTGCTCATCGCGGGGGATCTTGCGGATTCCGGGGTCGTGGGGGAGCTGAAGAAGTGCGGCGCGATCTGGAACGCCCAGTTTCCCGGAGGTAAGAGGTCCGACGGCGAACCGGTCATGAATCTGATGCTGTACGGCGACCATGACACGGGAGGGTACCTTACGGAGCGAGACGGCTTTCTCAGACGGCATGGGCTTCTCGGCAAGTCCGCAGACGAGATTGCGGCTTTCAAGGACAGGAATCTCCTCATCCGCCACAGGGAGAAGGACTGGGAGGATGCGTTCGGCGAACCGTATGCGCCGGTCAAGGTCGTAAACGTGAAGGGGTACGACTTCGTGCTTGTCCATTTCGATTCGCGTGGCGGTTCCACCGGTTGCACAAAGGCCGCGAAGGACTTTCTTTCCTCGTACAGGCCCGACGCGAAGAAGCCGTTCTTCTATGCTCAGCACCGCGTGCCGTTGGGGCTTACGGAATACCGCAACAAGAAGGGCGGCATATGCGACAATGGCGATGCGGCGCCGGCGCTTGCGAAATTCAGCAATGTAATCGCGTTTTGCGGACACGGACACCGTTCGTGCATGGACGACCGTTCGTTCTACTGTAAGGACGGGCGTGTCTGCGTGCAGATTCCGGCGACGAAATTTCCGCTCATTGCGCCGCCCGGGCCAAACACCAAGGGCAGGGAGGACAAGGCGCATCCCTTCCAGTGCCTGGTCATGAACGTGTACGATTCGTTCGTCGAGTTCGAGCGCGTCGATTTCAAGAGCGGCAGTGAGCTTGCGGTTCGATGGAAGGTCTGATTCAAGGGGGTGCGATGAAGAATATGGTGCTGTTCGTCGTTGCGGCGTTTTTTGTGTATGCGGCATGTGCCGGTTCGCCCAAGGATGAGGCGTTGGCGGAACTGAGGCGTGTTGCGATGTCCTCCAACTTCTACTATGCCGTGAGGGTGTCGGAGAGGACCGGCGTCGATTCCGTGGCCAAGAAGGCCGGAATCCGCACCAAGGTGTGGTACACCGACCTTGCGGCCGTGTCCGGCACGTGGCGTCAGCCGGACTGGTATGCGTCCAGGCGCAGGAGCATTGCCGAAATGGTGAAACGGCGCTGGGCGGAGAACCGCGCCATCACGGTGTTCACATGGCACATGGAGAATCCCTACACCCCTCCCCGCTGGCGCTACGAGAGGAACCATTCATCCGATGCGTTCCGGTTCAAGCCGGGCGTCAAGGGGTTTCCGGAGGAGCATGCGCGCCTTCTCGCCGAGATACTCAACGGCACTGGAGGCGAATGCGGCACAGGGACGGTTGACGGCAGGAAATACTACAAGCCGTCGAAGAATCCCCGCGAATGGTTCATGAAGCTTCTTGAACAGCAGGCTGATTTCCTCAAGGGGCTTGTGGATGCCGATGGGCGTCCGATCCCTGTCATAATCCGGTATCTGCACGAATCGGATGGAGGATGGTTCCCGTGGGGATGCCCGTATGCGACGGCAGAGGAGTTCAAGGCCATATGCCGCATGACCTGCGATTATCTCCGGAGGAATGTCGGTGCAGACGGACTCCTCTTCGCGTACACCCCGGACAGGTTCTGGAAACCGTTCGGGAAGGAGGGCGATACGGGGAACACGTTCCTTGCCCGTTACCCGGGAGATGCCTATGTCGATGTGGTGGGGATCGACGACTACTCCATTGGAACCGGAGAGACGGACAAGAAGGCACAGTGGCGTTATCGGTGCACGGTGAAGCAGTTGCGTGAGATTTCGGAGTTTGCGGAAAAGAGGGGCAAGGTCGCATGCATATCGGAAACCGGCTGCAAGAATGGCCGCGACGACTACCACACATGGCTTCTCAAGGTCTGCACCGCGAAGGGCGTCAATGTGGCGTTCGCGGCGACGTGGGGAGGCGTATACAGCATACCTTCCACTGAGGCGGGACTTGCTGATTGGCGCAGATTCCTGGAGGATCCGCGGGTTATCACCATAAAGACAGGATTTTCAGATTCGGAACAGTAACGTATCGTTTTAAGACTCCGACATGCGAAAGTCAAATGCCAGAACCGCTTGGGCAGATGTTTTTCAGTCGTCGGGAGAAGTTTTATTCAAGTTCATTCTCTTCCACATGGGCGTTGTCGTTGCTGTGTCTCGGTCTTGATCGCCACAAGAATGGCTGCTTCGCTTTGCTTCCAAGGTATGCGCTGACATGGTGGTTGAGAATCTCTCCGCCGTTATCGGAATGGAGCGACACGATTTCAAAGGGGAATTTGCCTTCTATATGTTTGAGGGCGTTTTGGTTTATCGATTCCGGTGGTTTGGGATCGTTCCTTTTGATATAATCGTGTTCTATCATAATACAGGAGATATATCTGTGAAGGAAATAAATGGTTTGGATTCGGCTCAAGTAGAGGAGAGCCGGAGGTTGTACGGGGCAAATCTACTCACCCAGATTCCCCCTCAGCCATTGTGGAAAAAATTCATTTTCGCCTTCAAGGATCCGATGGTGCTTATCCTTGTCGTGGCCTTTTCGATTCAGCTTCTCCTGTTTCTCTGCAGTGAGACTGAATGGTATGAAGTGGCCGGCGTGTTGACGGCTATTCTCATATCCGTCGCCGTATCCTCCTGCAGCGAATATAGGCAGGAGCGGAAGGCGAACGCACTGAAAGCCGAAGAGTTGGCGAAAGAACGCATCAAGGTCGTCCGCAGCGGGATGCTTGTTGAGATTCCTGCCGGTGAGATAGTGGTTGGCGATATCGTGTTCCTGCAGGCAGGTGACAAACTCCCTGCGGACGGCGAGATTGTCGAAGGTTCGCTCATGGTCGATCAGGCTGTCCTCAACGGGGAGACGGAAGAGGCTCCAAAACATCCGTGCGATGATGATGCCGAGACGTACGACAGGAAAGATCTTCTGAACAGGCATTATGCGTATCGCGGAACTGTGGTATGCAGCGGAGAGGGGAAGATGCTTGTCAAGGTTGTCGGCGACAGGACATTTTTTGGCGCCCTAGCCCTGGAGGTGCAGGGCAACGCTCGTGCGACGCCTTTGCAGGTCAAACTCGCCAGGCTCGCCGGACAGATATCGATGGTTGGATATGTTGGCGCCGCCGCAATTGTTCTGGCGATTGTTGCAAAGACGTTTTTTTCTGGTGCTCTGCCTGTGACCGGAATGGGATGGTTGCATCTGGGTGCGGATGCTGTTACTGTCGCTGTCACCATCATTGTGTGTTCGGTTCCTGAGGGATTGCCAATGCTTACCTCTATGCTGCTTTCGCTGAAGAGCATTCAGATGGCAAAAGACAATGTTCTAGTGCGAAAGATCAACGGACTGGAGACGGCCGGCAGCCTCAACATCCTCTTTACGGACAAGACCGGCACCATCACGGAGGGGCGGCTTTCTGTCGTGGAGCTTGCTGTCGGCAATGGTGATACTTTTGCGTCCTTTGCGGAATTGCCGGATGGACTGGCGTCGTTGGTCTTGACGGGGATCGGCATAAACAATGGCGCTTCCGTCTGCAACGGTGAAGTGATAGGTGGAAACAGCACCGACCGTGCTCTTATGGCATTCCTGCGTGATGCGGGTGCCGCGGGAAACGTCTCAAAGGAGGATGTCCTATCCTTTGATTCCTTTGATTCCGTGAAGAAATACTCGAGTGTCGTCGTGAGGGGGAAAGACGGAAACGCGATGTTTGTTAAGGGCGCTCCTGAGAAGATTGTTCCTCGATGCACATGTTATCTGACCGGGAAGGGAGAGAAAAGACCGTTTGCGGATCAGTCGGCGTTGGCGGCGTATTCCGATGCTCAGGCGTCACGTTCGATGCGCCTTCTGGCGGTAGCGAGGGTTGATGGCGGAAAGGAAGATGGTGAATGGACTCTTGTTTGTCTTCTGGCGATTCGCGACAATGTAAGGGCGGAGGCGGTGACGGCGATCAAGGATGTTCGTTCCGCGGGTGTTCAGGTTGTCATGGTCACTGGTGACCGTAAGGAGACTGCAGTCGCAATCGCCCGCGAAGCCGGATTGCTGACGGCGGACACCGATGTCGTATGGACTTCGTCCGAACTGGGCGGGATGTGCGATGATGAAGTCAAGGCAGCCCTTCCTTCGTTGCGAGTAGTTGCGCGTGCATTGCCTACGGACAAGAGCCGCCTGGTGCGTCTGGCTCAGGAACTGGATCTTGTAGTTGGAATGACCGGCGACGGGGTGAACGATGCGCCCGCACTGAAGAAGGCTGATGTAGGCTTCGCCATGGGGAGCGGCACTGAGGTGGCGAAGGAGGCTGGCGACATAACGATACTTGATGACAATTTTATCTCGATACGCAAGGCGATACTTTACGGACGCTCCATGTTCAGCTGCATCCGGACATTCCTTGTGTTCCAGCTGACGGTCAATGTTGCGGCGGTTGCCGCATGCACGATAGGGCCTATTGTGGGTGAAAACGTAGTCCTTACGGTTGTACAGCTTCTGCTCATCAACATTGTGATGGACACGATGGCCGCTCTTGCGTTCGGATGCGAACCGGCGAGAGACGAACTCATGAAAGACCGTCCTGTTCCCAGATCTGAGGGAGTTGTGACAGGGAAGATGCTTTGGCAGATCCTGTGCGGGGCATTTGCCATTACGGCGCTTGTCCTTGTGTTGCTTTGTCGCCCATTCGGCATCGGGGAATGCATCGTGCGTCCTGAATCCGTTAAGACTGCCGTGTTCGCAATGTTCATGATGGCAATTGCGTTCAATGCATTTAGCGTCCGCACTCCATCGCTTAACATCCTGCATGGACTTTCCCGAAATAAGATGTTTGTATGCATCATGTCCGGGATTTTTGTGTTCCAGTTCGTCGTGGTGACATTTGGCGGCAAAATGCTCTGCAGCACTCCGCTCAATCCCATGGAATGGGGTTATTGCGCGGCATTGGCGTCATTGGTGCTACCGGTGGATTTCATCAGGAATCTGGTGATGCGTCGTCGGCAACGATGACATTCATTTTCTTTCGGGCGTTTGCGGATCTGTGGTCGGCATCGACCCGGCCGTACTCCAAATGTGCATCGTTGGCTGGTACATCTCCGCACGTGGGCACAGAATAAAATTACGGTTGAAAAAAAAAATGGTTTTAGTATTATCTCAAGCACCTACTAACTAGGTGATTGAGAGGGAGTATTGAAATCATATTGTTTTGTCGCCGTTTGTATTTGCTGCAGCAGTGGTTTTGCCGCCTGTAATGGCGGTCCTGCTTTTGTGTATGAGGCGGATGGGGTCGATGTTTCTTCGACAGGGGTGAAGTGTCGGGAAGACTGGCGTGTTGTAGATCGGATTGACTTCGACAGCTCCAATGGATGGCGGATAGACAACTACTCGAAGCGTCTTTCGATTGTTGTCGGGAAAGAGTTTCTTGGTAAAAGATGTCTCTATGTCGGCGGCTTCACCAACAGGCGCGATACTGCATGGTGCGCGAAGAGCCCGAGGTTTTCAATACCGAAAGGCATCGGCAGGTGCAGGGTGCAGATGAAGGTGTATTCCGACAAGATGCTTTCCGCTGCCAAGGAGCCATTGTCCGACATATCGTGCGAACGGTGGCAGAATGCGGTCTACTGGTACAACGGTTCCGGCGAAAAGATCGGAGCCGGACCGTTCACCTATTTCACCGCCGGTGAAGGGCGCTTCGCCGATGCCGTTTCTGAACTGACGGTCCCTCCTGATGCGGTTGCAGGCGCATTGAGGTTCGGGTTCGACAGCCCGAATGTCGGACCCGGCGAGAAGGTCGCTTTTGCGGATGTCGCGATTGCCGTTCCCCCGGATTACAGGCGCCATGTGCGCCGTGCCTCTTTCGTCTCGGAAATGCGCGAGGGCGGAGAAATCTCGTGGTGTGCAGATGCTCCGCGTGGAACATCCGTGCGCCTCCAGTGGCGAGGCGCCAACAACCCCAAGAAACTTTCAGCCCTTCCGTTCAGGGGACCGGACGGGACGGAGCGTACCGCATATTCAGGGTCTTTCAGGGCGGATGCTCCCTATGTGCAGTATAGGGCGATACTGTCTTCTGACGGATGTTCCACCCCGGTGCTGAAGAGTGTTGCCGTGGGGAAGCGTATCGACTCCGATTGGCTCCATGCGATCGACGATGCGCCTCCTGAAGTATGGCGCGCAATGGATTCGCCGACGCAGGACAGGTCTCCGCGTCTTGCGTTTCTTGTCCGCGACGAGTCGTGCGTTGACTGGGGATCGGTCAGGATAAGCGTCGATGGAGAAGAGGCGACGGAGCGTTTTGTCCGCGATGGCGACATTCTCCGTGAACGCCAGCCGCGCAGCGTCCCGTATTCCGAAGGGATTCACAGGGTGAAGATAGCGGCTTCGGACTGCCGCGGCAATTCGGTCGTTTCGCAGAAGATATTCTATGTCGGCAAGGCGCCGGACGTTCCCGGATGCACTCTCCGGGAAGACGGGATGACGCTCGTGGACGGCAAGCCGTTCTTCCCGATAGGCCTGTACGGCATGTGCGCAAGGGAGTTCAACGGCAACAGCCTCGACAAGGCATTCGCGGACATCAAAGCGGCGGGATTCAACTTTGCCCAGACGTACGGAAAACCGTACGCGGATGAATTTCTCGGTTCTGCGCAAAAGTATGGCATAAAACTGTGGGTGGCATGGCGTAAGCCCGATTCCAATTTCATGGATAAAGGGCGTGGATTTCCGCAGGTGCTCGCATGGTACCTTGGAGACGATACGTCTGAACACGCAACGCCTCAGGAGGTGCGCGACCGGCATGACAATGTGACGGCGTTGGATCCGCATCGCCTTACGTGCCAGGCAGATGTGCTGAGTCCGCACTGGCAGGTATCCAGATATGCCCGGTATGTGACCGCGACCGATGTGTTCATGCCCGAGATATACCCGGTGCGCGAACAGAAGGGGCATCCCAGCGACGTCACGTGCGTGGCCGACACCGTGTTTGAGATGAAGCGCATCAAACGGGACATGGCGCAGTTCGGCGACGGCAAGGTGCGTTCGTGCTGGCCAATTCTCCAATGGTTCAAGGGATGGGGCAACTGGCACCATTTCCCGTCCCGCGAACAGCTATTCGCCACAAGTTTCGCCACCATAGTCCATGGCGCGAACGGAATCACCTGGTACACGTACGGCGGCTTCTACGACAAAAAGCGCAAGAAGTCGAACGAGGGTGTGACCTCGACCCCGGAAAGATGGCGCGACATCTGCGACCTTGCCGGATGGCTCAGGGAACTTTCGCCAGTGCTGCTGTCCGGTTCGTGCGAGCAGCCTTCCGCCGCAGAGGTGCTTTCTGGGCCTAAGAAGGATGCCTGCGGCGAGATCCCCGTCACGACGCTTCTCAGACGTCATGGCGGCAAGGCGTATCTTATTGCGGTGAATGCCGCGCACGAGAAAGTACGCGCTCGATTCAGGCTCGCGAATGTAGGATCGCAGGCGGAAGTGCAGCGGGAGGGGCGCAGCGTACTCTGCCCGCAGGGCGTGCTTGAAGATGATTTCGCTCCGTTTGGAGTGCATGTTTACTGTATAAACGAAAGGGACTGACAATGAAGAGACTTGCGTTCATAGGGCTGGCTGCCTCGCTTCACGCGATGGCGGCCGACACGGTCGTTTCAGGCGATATGCAGATCGAAGCCGGAACGATGTACGAGATCAATGTCGGCAGCGGCGACACCGTCACATATTCCGGATCGATATCCGGTGAGGGCGGCGTAAAGAAAACCGGCGCCGGGACGCTTGTCTTGTCCGGCGCGAATACGTTTTCGGGCGGAATAGGGCTTTCAGGCGGTAAACTTGTGGCCGGGGCATCAGGAGCGTTGGGAACAGGCCTTGTCGATTGCACAGGGTCTTCAATAGAGTTCAATGCGACAGACGGTGTCTTTCCAAATGATTTCAAATTGGGAACCAGTTCGGCTACTCCTCCTACTTTTGCCCAGAACACAACACTGAACGGCAAAATTACATTGCTGAGAGAGCATAACTTTTATCAAAACTCAGAAAAAGCGGTGTTCAACGGCGCCATCGACGGCAATAAGAATATAATCTATCAAACGGCTGAAACCGCCACGTTCAATGGGGCTCTCGCATTGGACAATTTGTATGGCGGTAGAAGCTACGTTCATACCGGCGTGTTGGAGCTGTCAAATCCCGACAATAGGATCGGCACCATATTGCTCATGCGTACAAAGGTGCGATGCCTTGCAGCCAATGTCATGAACGGATCGATTCTTACGCAAAGAGGTTCAGATCAATCTTCTGCCGCGAAATTTTATTTTCAGGGCTTTGATCAGACGGTAAAGGTGTGTTCGTACGATTCCACGCATGGCACTGCGGCGAAGGGTGGTGAGATAACATCAGACGCGCCGGCTACACTTACTATCACCGGAACGGGGGCGGACAAGACGGCGTTCACGTATTATTCCTTCAGCGGACCGGTGTCCATTGACATCAACGCGGATGCTGCATTCACGCAGCGATTCGGCGGTCGCGCAAGCACGATGACCGGTGATATCAAAGTGACATCCGGCGGATTTGAGATAACCGGTGCTTCTTCATTCCCGAATGTCGGAAGTGTTGTCGTCTCGGAAAACGG
>JAZOAC010000023.1:0-2275 GCA_045595285.1 Kiritimatiellia bacterium
CGTTGTTTTCGCGGTTTCCAAACCTGTCGCATTTGCGGCGGAGGTCGTTGCTGTTTCGGCAGAACGTGAACCGAACGGAGGCGGAATGGGTTCATTTCCTGGACGGGTACAGGAAGGCGCTTATCGAGTTCCTGTAGATGAATGTCGGCTGCAACGGATCAGCATTGGCAATCTGAATCCGTCATCTTTGTATAAATTGTTCATGTCCGCTTTTTGAAAAGGGGTGCAACGAGACTTTTATGCAGCGTCAATGAGGTGACGGGCGAAGTCATGCCGCGCAGTCGACCTGTGGAAGATCCTTGACGAGATGGCTGAAGAACTCGTCCAGCCTGTTTGACTTGTGGAGCGTGCGAAGCGGAAGAAGCGCCTTGGCGCCCTTGAGCGACCAGATCATGCCCGACTGCTTGAAGCGCTGGCCGATGACGGTCTTGCATCCGCTCTCGATGACGCCCGAGCCGATGAACCAGCCGTTGGCCCGGTATTCGTCGTACTTCATTCTCCCGACATTGCTGCGATAGTACTTGAATTCGCGCATTGCGTCCTTGCCTAGCCTGTTGCGCATGTTCTTCCAGATGTAGTCGAGCACGCCCTGGACCTTGCCCGACTTGATGCGTTCGGACCAGTAGTGGTGGCGGTACTTCCATTCCTTCGATCCTTCCTTGATTCCGAGCCCGAGCATCAGAGGCTTGAGGTGTTCGACGGCATGGTAGACGTCGAGGATCTCGATGGCGAACGGGAAGTCGCTGTCGTGGACGGTATGCAGCCATTTGCTCCCGTCGGTGATGTACAGGACGGTTTCCGGGAGCGTCGCGAACCGCCTGTCGAACTCGTTCCTGAGGTATTTGCCGAACTTCTCGCGCCTGTGCGTCGTGGCGACGTACGTCGTAGTGTCGAGATTGCGGTGGGGTTCGTTGTCTTCGGTCTTTGACGCGACGAAGATGGCGCCCGCCTTGACTTCCCTCGTCTTCGCGCGACCGTCCTTGCCCTTGACGCCGTGCAGGCATTCCTTCCTCATCGGCATGCCGGTTCCGTCGGCCATGACGCAGACGGTCTCCGCCAGCCAGCCCTCGTCGCACGGCTCTCCGGCCTCCTTGCCCCTGGCGAAGGCGGACGAACTGCCGCGGTAGAGCCCGACGACCTCGCGTATCGTGTCCGCGGAGACCCTGAAGGCGTGGTTGCGCGAGAAGGCGTCTGCCGCGTCCTTGTACGGATGGTCTACGGCGTACCGGACCATTTCGTTCGCGGCGGCGGGCGTGTACCGTCCGACGAGCCCGAGCCTGTCGTCGAACGGATAGTGCCCCGTGCGGCTGTCCTCGTCCCAGTAGTAGGTGCGCCTGATCTCGGGGAGCTCGCCGAAGAGGGTGACGATCCTCTTGCCGTGGTTGCCCGCGTTGCGCTCCCCGGGCTCGGCCAGGTAGTCCTTGGCGGTCGCGGCGCCTGCGGCGAGAAGCTCGGCCATGAGCTCGCGGCAGAGCCCGTTCATGTCGTCGAAGAGCGTCTGCTCGAGGCGGCTCGTGCATCCGATGCCGTCGCGTTCGATCGACGAGGCCGCGGCGTCCACGACGGCGTGGATCTTCGCGGCTCCCCTCAGGACGAGGTGCGCGAGCTTTTTTTTAGAGGGGTCTCGGATGAAAGAATCGCTTCGGCGTCTGTCTTCGTGAGCTCGGCGAGCAGCTTCTTTGCGGTTGCACCACCTTTGACCGCGCGCTGGAAGTCGGCTAGCTTGTCGCTGGGGATGCGGATGGTGTGATTGCGTCCGTCGGCCCAGTATTGAAGGTTGTGGTATACGGCTGTCTTCCCGCTGGCGAGCACGCGCCTGTCCTCGCAGATTTTGCCCTGAATGGCGCTTGGCAGAGAGGCGAGTTCGGCGATGATTTTTGCACGGGTTTTGGCTAGTTTAGTTTTGTTGATGTTCATATGTGATAGTATACTATAACATACGGCGAAAGTCAAGCCCCACAGTGAGAATTTTGCATAAATCTTTCGGTGCACCCCATTGTCGGTTTCCTTTCTTGTCATTGTTGACATTTCAACGAAAAATAATGTATAATTCATCTTGAAAACGCCCATATAAGGCTTAAATTCACCATGAATCGTTTTATCAGCATGATGGTCAAGGGAGTCGCCGGAGTTGGAATGCTCGACGGCCTCCATGCCATTTTTACACCCGCCGAACGGCACTTCGACCTTCTGGCGCGCGGTAGCGCGACCATTGAAGAGGCTTTTGCTTGCGACGCGGCTGCACTGCGCGGCGACTGGATAGCAGTCGGTGGCG
>JAZOAC010000024.1:0-32161 GCA_045595285.1 Kiritimatiellia bacterium
TACTTGATACGCGGCGGCACAAAGATCTGCTCGGCACATTCATCGCCGATCTTGTTCTGCAGGTGCTCGCGTATTGTGCGCAGTTCGAGCGCGAGGCGATTCTCACACGCCAGCGGCAGGGGATCGACGAGGCGAAAAAGCGAGGGGTGCGCTTCGGACGGCCGCGATGCGAAATGCCGCCGGAGTTTGCGGAGGCGGTGGAGATGGTGAGAAGCGGCGAAATTTCAGGTCGCCAGGGCGCACAACTCTGCGACATGTCGTATTCAACGTTCAGGGAATGGATGCAGACGTGCGAGGAAGTCCGTGATTCATACCCCAAGTGAAAAATTCTTTGTGACCGTGATTTTCAAATGAGCTTTTGGTACAATATGCAACGTCGAAAGGATTATAGACAGCGATGTCACCGATTGAAACAATAGCAAGACCTCATAGAAACCGCATCAGTGTTTCCGTGCCAAGAGAATACAGCTCGTATTCTTTTCAGGTGATTCTTGTCCCGCTCGGCGTTGATGCCGTTGATGCATCGCCGCAGAAGTCGAGAAAAACCGGATCTTTTGTGGATGCGTTGTTGTCTTGTCCTAAATTGGGCGATGGTGAGACGTTGGATGTCACCCGTGATCCCGGTGATTTCGGCAGGGTTCTTGATTTATGAAATACCTGCTTGATACATGTGTGATAAGTGAGCTGGTCACGAAAAATCCCAACACACGTGTTGTTGAATGGATTAAACGGCAGGATCCTGATTCGTTGTACCTTTCGTTTGTCACGATTGGTGAAATCAAGAAGGGTATCGCCAAACGTGATGGCGATGCTCGTGCTGTAAAACTGGAGAAATGGTTGCAGACAACTATTCTCGGAGTATTTGGCGATAGGATTTTACCCGTAGAGCGCAAAGTTGCACTTGAGTGGGGGCGCATATGCGGTGTTTCGGAACGGATTGGCAAAAAGCGTCCAGCTGTCGATGCTCTGATCGCTGCAACCGCAATTGTCCATAAGATGAAGCTTGTCACTCGTAATGTTGATGATATGGCCGGAATGGGTGTTCCGATTTTTAATCCTTTTGACGAAAATTAATCTGAAAACGGCACGGTTTTTCAGGTTGAATTGCATGAAAATCACGGTTCAGGCGGATTTTGCATTGACTGACCTTTTTGATGAAAACATAATCGCCAATAATGGCGGAAAATAGCGTATTTTACGCAAGATAAAACCCTCGAAGTGAATGGAAAAGTGTAGGTTTCCGTTCACTGAAAAGAAAGGATGATGTAGTGATAATAGGAAATCGTATTCAGGAAAGTCGCATGGTGCGCCAAGCAAAGCTCGGCAGAGCTGACAGAATGAAAGGAAGCTGTACGGCAACGAAAACGACATGCCGATAGGAAGGTTGACTGCGCGGAGATGCACAGCAGAAAGGCGAACGCCTTTCGAAGGGAACCTCGCCGGAGGCGACCCGAAGGGTGCTCAAGCAGGTGCGTGACGACGGCAGAGCCGAGGCAGGCGGGCGGCGTGCCGCATAGGCAGAACTCGCGGAATCCGAACTTGACGAAAAATGTGTTATATTATGCAGCAGTTTTTTTTTACGGCACATAAGGTCACGCGCAAAGTGAAAGGCAAATAACTGTGAAAGAGAAAGTCATGCAAGGAAAGCCGTATGCGGGAAATCTGCACGTACGGTTTGACGAGGGGGAAGTCGCATCATGCACCGCAGCGATTGAGACCGAAGGTCGAAATAGCCCGAGCATCGCGCAGGGCCTACCCTTGCTTCGGAGGGTACATTGCCGAAGGCAACCCGAAGGGCGCGCAAGCGTGTGCGCGACAACGCCGAGGCGTGGGTCTCTACTCTACAGCGTCAACACATTGAATCGCGGTGATTTTCTGAAAGGAGCCTGCGCAGCGGCGGCGGTGCTGTGCGGCGGCGGCTGTCGGTTGAGCGGCGGCGATGTCAGGTTCGGGATCATCTCCGATACGCATGTGACAGGTCCTGAAAGCGTGGCGGAGCTTGCGCGGGCGTTCGCTTTTCTGCGAGACCGCGACATAGATGCGGTCATTCATTGCGGCGATCTGACGGACATGGGTTATATTGGGCAGCTGGAAGCGTTTGCTGCGGCATGGCGTAAGGAGATGCCGCCGGATATGCCGCTTATCCCCGTGCTGGGGAATCGCGACCTTTCAGATACGCGACGTATGTCAGAGGCGGTGCGCACCGCCGATAGAGACCGTCTTATACTTTCTTGCCCCAGGGAGCATTTCCGCCGGATTCTCGGGGTCGATATTGCAGATGGCATACGGGCTGTTTGGATTCGTGGTGTGCCGGTCATAGCCGCCGATTGGAAGCATGAATCCACATTGGAAAAGTTCATGTGGCGGCATGCGGAGCTTCGCGACATGGAAACGCCGTTCGTGTATGTACAGCATGCCCATCCCGGCGGCACCGTCTATGGCGTGAACGATCCAGGTGACGATCCCGTCACTTGCTGGTTTAACATGTTTCCGCGCGCGGTGTCGGTTTCCGGGCATTCACATTTGCCGTTCGACGATCCTCGCGTTTTCTGCCGCCGCGAGTTCACGGCGGTTGGCGCGGGCAGTCATTATCTCGGTGTCGGCGATCAGCAGAAAGGCATACGTGAAGTTTCGGTGCTGACGATCGGCAGTTCGGGTATGCGCGTAGAGCGTTTCGGTCTGCACAACGGTTTCCGTGATGAGAAGAAACGCTCATTTCCGCCTCTTTCTCGGCCGGATGACCCGAGGCCGGGTTCGTTTGTGTTTGCGCAATGGAACGTAGGTGGATTCTGTCACGGACAGGACGGTGCGGAAGGTGCTGCGGCGCCCGGCCGCGTTGAGATGCTCAGGCGGCAGGTGGCTGCGCTGAACGCTGATTTTATCGGCTTGTGCGAATATTCGCCGCAGTTCAAGTTCGGCGGACAGGCGGCGTCGCAGGCGGTTTTCGGCAGCTATGCGCACTCCGTTGCCGGGCCTCGGCTCGGAGCGAACGGCAACGCTGTGGTTTCACGCGGCATCCCGCTG
The DNA here is from genome assembly GCA_045595285.1 of Kiritimatiellia bacterium. Taxonomy (GTDB): domain Bacteria; phylum Verrucomicrobiota; class Kiritimatiellia; order RFP12; family UBA1067; genus UBA1731. Next base: position 3,025 of record JAZOAC010000024.1, read on the forward strand.
TCCGCCGCGCGGGTCTTCCACTATCCGCAACGGCGCCAACAGCGGTATTTTGTCGCGTGTGAAGCCATGATCGCCGGCGCGAAGACGGTCATTGTGCAGACGCATCTTGATCTTGATGCGCCAAATCGCGGATCCCAGCTGGATCAACTGCTCCGTCAGTTCAAGGATGAGCCGTATGTAATCATATCGGCGGATTTCAATCAGGCCAAGTTTGACGAGTTCAAACGGTTTTCCGAAGCTGGGTTCAAATTCGCCAATGGAACCGGGTTCGGCTGTTTCCTCACTCACCGGCGCAGGGACACGTCGTTTACTCCGGCGATTGACAATCTGCTGGTGAAGGGGTTTGATGTTCTTTCCGTCCGTACGGATGACAATGCCATGCTCCTGAGCGACCATCGCATTCTTGTCTGCCGTCTGATAAGGATTTAGCGTTTCAGCAAATGCAAGAAAATTCTGCGGCCTGACCATTGTGTGAATTGGGCGCGTGATGTCGGGCGCGAGTTCCCGAATGTTGTCACGATGCTCAAGCCTGGGAAATACCGCCTAGCCGTATCTGTCGGAAAGGCCGATGGAACGCCGGAAATAGCGCTGCCGATCAAAGGGCGTATTGACGGTTCCCGCCGTTATAACGCTGAAAGCCAAGCTCCGGGCGGCATAGGGCCCAGACATGTGATATAATCCTGTCTGTTTTAACCATATTAAAGCAATCCAAAGCAAAAGGAGAGTCCAATATGAACGTTTTGGCCATCGGTTGCCACCCTGATGATGTTGAAATCGCCTGCGCGGGAACGCTGGCAAAATGCGTGAAGCGCGGTGACAAGGTTGTTGTCGCCCACCTCTGCAACGGATCCCTTGGCCATGTGGTCATCCCTCCGCACGAATTGATCCCTATGCGGGCCAACGAGGCGAAAGAGGCAGGGAAGCTTGCGGGCATTGAGGTGATCGGTGGCGTGTTCGATGATCTCGACATATATTCCGACAATGCGGAGAGCCGCAACAAGGTTGTCGAACTGATCCAGTATGCCCAGCCAGACTTCATCATCACGCACAATCCAGACGACTACATGCCCGACCATACGGCGACGGCGAAACTGGTGTTCGACGCCGCGTTCACGGCAACGCTTCCCAATTGGCCGTCCAAGATGAAGAAGGCCGCGAAGCTTGTCCCGATATATTACATGGATACTCTTGCCGGCGTCAATTTCGTTCCGGATGAGTTCGTGGACATCTCCGACGAGATCGATCTCAAGATCCAGATGCTCGAGTGCCATCATTCCCAGCTTGACTGGATGCGGGAACATGACCACATCGACTTCGCGGACATGGTCCGCACCTGCTCGCGCTATCGCGGCTATCAGTGCGGTGCCGCATACGCTGAAGGCTACAAGATGTGCAAGGCCTACCTCAAGGGCACGACAAAGCGTCTCCTTCCGTAATACGACATGCGCCAAATCACAATGTCCAGAGAAGCTGTCGACAAGGCGCTGGCGCGTGCGGCCGACACTAGGGCGTGCATCATCGGCGAGGGTGTTCTGACGAGTGTTCCAGCCCTGGTCAGAGAGCATTTCCCTGAAGCCGAAAAGGCTTTCGTGGTATGCGATCCGCGTACGCGCAGTGCGGCGGGCGGACATGTGGAGAAAATGCTTGCCGACGCTGGTCTTGCGGTCGGCGAGCATGTGCTCGAGTCTGGCGGCGCGACCTTCCATGCCGATTACAGGTATGTCGAAGAGGTTCGCGAGGCGATACGCGGTTTCGCCGGCGACGCATGCGATGGGAAAACCGTGCCTGTCGCCGTCGGCAGCGGTGTAATCAACGACCTGACAAAACTTGCCGCCGGAGAGCTGGGCATGCCCTATATGGTATGCGCAACTGCGGCAAGCGTGGACGGCTATTCCAGCTTCGGGGCGGCGATACGCAGCCCTGAGGGCGCGAAACAGACGTATTCGTGTCCTGCGCCGCGCGCTATCGTCGCCGACCTTGACGTGATGCGCACGGCTCCATCATGGATGACGGCAAGCGGCTTTGCGGATCTCATGGCGAAGGTCCCGGCCGGGGCGGACTGGATTCTCGCCTACGAACTGGGTGCATCGGAGTGGCACGATTCCTCATGGCACACGGTTCAGGACGGTTTGAAGGATGCGATTTCCGATCCAGAAGGCGTGGCGGCAATGCGCACTGAGCCTTTGTCCAGGTTTGTGGAAGGATTGATGCTTGGCGGATTCGCCATGCAGGATATGCAGAGTTCCCGTCCCGCATCGGGCGCGGAGCATCTTTTCAGCCATCTTCTCGAGATGAGGGACCATACGTTCAAGGGGGATATTGTTCCCCATGGCATACAGGTAGGGGTGTTCACGCTGTTCATGTGCCGTGTCTACGAGAAGATTCTCTCATTCGACTACACCAAACTGGATGTGGACGCCTGTCTGAAGAACTGGAAACCGCTCGATGAGCAGGAGCGAATTGGAGCCGGGGCTTTCGCCGGAACTCTATTCCCTGAGCTTGGCGTAAAGACGGTCCGCTCGAAATATGTCGATACGGATACCATGCGCAAACGGCTGGAGAGCTTCAGGGCCCGCTGGCCGGAAATCAAGGCAAGACTGGAAGGGCAGCTAGTCCCGTCCACAGAGATAGAGCGCAGACTCAGGATTGTAGGCGCACCCGCCACTCCTGAAGAGATCGGCACCTCTGTCGCGGCATCGCTCGCAGATGCGAAGAGGACAATATTCATGCGAGACCGCTACATGGCCCTGGATTTCCTGAGCCTTACCGGGCAGCTGGATGAGTTCGCCGCAAGGTCATTCGCAGGTTGATTTCTGCAGCATGTCTGCCGGTGCGCGGTCCTTGCTCATCTCTGACAGTTTCACCACACTCAGTAAACAGAAACGGGACGATTTGTGGTATAATACCGCCCAACACGAAAAAGGAGAAATGCAATGGGTTACATCAACGATGATTTTCTTTTGACAACCAAGGCGGCCAAGGAGCTCTATCACGGCTACGCGGCAAAGATGCCTATCATTGACTACCACTGCCACTTGCCGCCGGCCGAGATCGCCGAGGACAAGCGCTGGGAGGACATCGCGCAGGTGTGGCTTGGCGGCGACCACTACAAGTGGCGTCAGATGCGCTCCAACGGTGTCGATGAGAAGTATGTCACCGGCGATGCGTCATGGCATGACAAGTTCGTCAAGTTCGCCGAGACGATGGAAGTGCTCGTCAAGAATCCGCTTTTCGACTGGTCTCACCTCGAGCTCAAGCGCTATTTCGGGGTCGGCGACCGTCTCTGCGGCGCAACCGCCGAGAAGATATGGAAGAAGTGCAACGCGCAGATGAAGAAGCCCGGCTTCTCCGCCCGCGGTCTCATGAAGAAGTCCAACGTCCGCGTAGTGTGCACCACCGACGACCCCGTCGATTCCCTCGAGCACCACCTCGCCATCGCGAAGAAGCCGTTCGGCACCAAGATACTTCCTGCATGGCGTTCAGACAAGGCCTCGAAGGTCGAGAACGTCAAGGCCTGGAACGAGTGGATGGACAAGCTGTCCGCCGCCGCCAAGATGCCGGTCAAGACGTATGACGATTTCATGGACGCGATGGACAAGCGCCACAAGTTCTTCGAGAAGGCGGGTTGCGTAATCTCCGACTACGGCATCACCGAAATCTTCGCTGCTCCCTACACCGAGGCGGAGGTGCGCCGCATCTTCAAGAAGCTCCGCGGCGGCAAGGCCGTCACGCCGGAGGAGGCCGTCAAGTTCAAGAGCGCATGGCTCTTTGAGGGTCTCAAGGCCGATGCGAAGGCGAACTGGACCACGCAGCTCCACTATTGCTGCCTTCGCGACAACAACACGAAGATGTTCAAACTGCTTGGCCCCGACACCGGCTTCGACTGCATCGGCGACTGGTCCGTCACCGAATCGCTCGCAAAGCTGTTCGATCGCCTTGAGCAGGGGGACTGTCTGCCCCGCACGATTCTCTACTCCCTCAACCCGAAGGACAACGAGATGCTTGCGACGCTCATGGGATGCTTCCAAAAGGGCCCCGACCGCGGCAAACTCCAGCTCGGCAGCGCCTGGTGGTTCCTTGACCAGAAGGACGGCATGAAGAAGCAGATCGAGGCTCTCTCCGCCCTTGGCTGTCTCGGGAACTTTGTCGGCATGCTCACGGATTCCCGTTCCTTCCTCTCCTACACCCGCCACGAGTATTTCCGCCGCATTCTCTGCGGAAAGCTTGGCGAAGAGGTCGAGCGCGGCGAGATTCCGAACGACATCAAGTGGCTCGGCAAGATCGTCTCCGACATATCCTTCAACAACGCCAACAACTACTTCTTCGGCGGCAAGGCCTAATCGCCTTGCCGAAGGACGGAAAGGATCAGTAAAATGGCTGAGAAAAAAGAGAAGGCTGCCGCTTCCGCAGGTAAGTCCAACACCGCGCTTGAGTCGGTGCTTTCGCAGATCCGCAAGGAATTCGGCGAACTTTCGATTCTCAGGCTCGGCGAGGACGCCCATGCAGACATTCCCGTGATTCCCACCGGCGCGCTTTCGCTCGACCTTGCGCTCGGCGTTGGCGGTCTGCCGCGCGGCCGCATCGTCGAATGCTACGGGCAGGAGTCCAGCGGCAAGACGACCCTGGCGCTCCATGTTGTCGCCAACGCGCAGAAGGCCGGCGGCATTGCGGCGTTCATCGACGCTGAGCATGCCCTCGACCCCGGCTACGCGAAGAAGATCGGCGTCAATCTTGACGACCTCATTGTCTCGCAGCCGAACTCCGGCGAAGAGGCGCTCTCCATCTGCGAGCAGCTCTGCAAGAGCGGTGCGCTGGACGTGATTGTGGTCGACTCCGTCGCGGCGCTTACGCCGCAGGCCGAGATTGACGGCAACATGGGCGATTCGCACATGGGCCTCCAGGCCCGTCTGATGTCCCAGGCGATGCGCAAGCTTACGGGTGCGCTCGCCCAGTCCAAGACGCTCTGCATCTTCACGAACCAGGTGCGCGAGAAGATTGGCATCATGTTCGGCAATCCCGAGACCACACCCGGCGGCAAGGCCCTCAAGTTCTACGCGAGCTGCCGCATGCAGGTGCAGCGCATCGGCGCGATAAAGGATCCGGGCGGCACCGTGATCGGCAACCGTACCCGCGTGAAGGTTGTCAAGAACAAGGTTGCGCCTCCGTTCACCGAGGCGGAGTTCGACATTCTCTATTCCTGCGGCATTTCGTGGGAAGGCTCCGTTCTTGACGCAGCGCTTGCGCGTGGTGTCGTCGAAAAGCGCGGAAGCTGGATATCCTACGGCACAGAACAGCTGGGGCAGGGCTCGATGGCGACGATTGAGTTTCTCAAGTCCCATCCCGAAGTCACGGCTGAAATCGTCGAGAAAGTTAAGTCCACACCGGTTCTGCCGGGTGGTACGAGGAAGAAATGACTTTAGAAGAACAGGTGAAGATATTGAAGACCGCCCTTGAGGACAAGAAGGCGGTCGACATAAAGGCTTACGACGTGCGCGGCGTATCTGGATTTGCGGACGCATTTGTGGTCGCAACCGGAACCGCCGCCCCGCATCTCAAGGCGCTTGTCGCTGGGGCGCAGTCTGCCATGAAGGACGTTGATGTGGATTCCTACCGCACAAGCGGCGATCCGCAGAGCGGCTGGATTGTCGTGGATTATGTGGACATTGTGGTTCATGTGTTCTCGCCCGAAGCTCGCGCCTACTATGCGCTCGAAAAGCTCTGGGGAGACGCCAAACCTCTTTGATAGCGACGGTTGGTGGATGATGAATGACAATTCTCGGGATAGAGTCCAGTTGTGACGAGACGGCATGCGCAATCGTGAAGGATGGCACAGAGGTGCTGTCCAATGTCGTGTATACCCAAATCAAGCTACATCAGCCATGGGGCGGCGTCGTGCCGGAGATTGCGTCACGCGCCCATGTGGAGAAGATATCGGGTGTCATTTCCGCCGCTGTCGGCGACGCTGTCTCTTCGGGCGGCATTTCAGGGCTGGATGGCATTGATGCTGTAGCAGTGACATATGGGCCGGGGCTTGCGCCAGCGCTGCTCGTTGGGCTGAATGCGGCGAAAGGCCTTGCGATGTCCCTTGGCGTTCCGCTTCTTGGCGTGAATCATATTGAAGCCCATCTTCATACGCCGTTTCTTGAATCTGGGATGAAGCCTGATGAGATGATGCCTGCGTTGGGGCTTGCCGTATCAGGAGGGCACACCAGTTGGATTGACATGCCGGAGTACGGGAAGTACGCAATTGTAGGACAGACTCTCGACGATGCCGCAGGGGGGGCTTTCGACAAGGCGGCAAAGCTGCTCGGTCTAGGCTATCCCGGCGGTCCGGTGATAGACCGGATGGCAAAAGAGTACGATGGAGACGACTTCATAGCATTTCCAAAAGGCCGTCCGCGTTCCGGAACGGCCGCTCTCGCCGGACTTGACGCGGATCTCTGCACTTCATTCTCCGGATTGAAAACCGCTCTTCTTAACTATGTAAGGAAAGTCCGCGGCGATGATGCGTCCGCGCCGGTCCCTGACATTCCCCGCATATGCGCGAGCTATCAGAAGGCGATAGTGGATTCTATAGCTGACCGTACGGCGACGGCGCTCAAGCGCAGGAGGTATAAGTCTCTGATTGTCGGCGGAGGGGTGTCTCTCAACGGTGCATTGAGAGAGTCTCTTGCAAACGTGGCGGCGCGGGCAGGAGTGGACATCCTCATGGCAAAGCCAAAATATTGCGGCGACAATGCGGCGATGATTGCCGGTTTGGCGTGTCATCGACGCAACCTTGCCAACGATGATGCGTTGAATGTTGATGTCCATCCGTCACTTGAGGCAGGCGAGGGGTGACAGCCAAAGTACGTCTTGATCGGAGGTGTCAGTGTTTCACCCCCGCTATGGCGCTCACCGATTTCGACGGAACCATTAGCAACGCGTCGGTCAGTGATATGCCTGTAGTCCGCGATGCGTCGAGCAGACTGAGCATCGTCTTTTGTTCGGTCAGCCGAAAGTCTCCGTAGCCTGGCGAGTATCTGGCGGTCAGGGTTTCTCCGGCGCGCAGTTCCGCTCGTATCTTGTCCTCCACGGAATCCATGAGCTTTTCAATGGCCGCCGTTCCGATGGCCTGCACGATCAGTGCATCAGCCCCTGATGTAACGGACACCCTTCTCATGAATGCATCAAATCCAGCGCCGAGCGTTCCGCACATGAGATATGCCGCCCTGCATCCGCGAAGATGGGTGGTCAGCGTTCGTGACATCTGCAGGGTCAGTCCCCCCGACGATATGCCGTGTTCCGAAATCGGAAATCGTTTCCAGGTATAGTTTGGACGTATCGTACCGGCTGCCAATCCGCAGAGTTGGGCTATGCGCCTGGACAGGACGGCATCGGTCACGGCATCTTCCATTTGCAGATATCGGACGGCATCCTTCGTGTCAATGGTCATTTGTCGGCAGAAGTCCGTTTTCTTTTCCTGTACGGGTGGGTGGGGCTGTCAGTGCACTAGGCCGCGCAGATTCCGCATTATCCGTTCTGCTATCTCCGGCTTGTTCATGGTGTAGATATGGATTGCGTTTACGCCGTTTGCCAGAAGGTCTACGATCTGTTCGGTGGCGTAGGCGACGCCGGCGTCAATCATTGCCGGCGGGCTGTCGCCGAATCTGTCGACGATTGCCTTGAAGCGGCTTGGAAGGTATGTTCCGGAAAGCTGGCATATGCGGCTTATCTGTCTTCCGTTCGTGACTGGCATGATTCCCGCTATGACCGGCACTGTCACTCCGTGCCCACGGAGCTTTGCAAGGTAGCGGTAGAATATGTTGTTGTCGAAGAACATCTGTGTTGTGATGAAGTCAAGTCCAGCATTGACTTTTTCACGGAGATGTCTGATGTCGTCTTCAAGATGAGGGCAGTCAGGGTGGCATTCCGGATAGCACGCGCCGCCTAGGCAGAAGCCGGACGGACGAAGCGCACGGACCAGATCGACCGCATGTTTGAAGTGTCCAGGAGGTGATTCGGCGGCTTCTTTCGGGATATCGCCCCTGAGACACAGTATGTTTTCGATTCCTGCCGTTCGCAGAGCCTTCACTTCGTCCGCTATGCGATCCCGTGATGCGGCGACGCAAGTGAGGTGTGCAAGCGCCGGCACTCCGCATTCCTGTACGAAGGACGCGATTTCTGCCGTATTCGCCTGTGCGTTGCCAGACGCTCCGTACGTGACTGAAATGAACGCAGGATGCTGCTGCGCAAGCCTAGCCACGGCGTTTTTTACGGGGGCGAAGGGGGTGTCTTTCTTTGGCGGAAACACCTCGAAGGATACCATGGGACGTCCTGATGCAAGAATATCTTTTATCTTCAACTGAAACTCGCTTTCCGCGTCACATCTGATGACGCTTCTCTGTCATGCGCGTGATTATAGCATTAATCCGTTCGAGAAAAAAGCGATGAATCTCATCGGCTGGGCCGGGGAAGTGCCGCAGCAGGATTAGTCGACGCCGGATTCGACTGTTGAAAATGTGATTTTGCCGTCGGGAAACTTGCGGATAGGCGGATGGTTTGATATAATGCGCGTGTTTTTTTTCAGTAGTTTGGAGAAAGTTCAATAGATGGCTATCGTTCTCGGTCTTCCGAAGGGAAGCTTGCAGGAGTCGACCTTCGCGCTGTTCAAGCGCGCGGGTTTCAATGTTTCATGTTCGTCCAGGAGTTACATTCCCTCCATTGACGACACGGATATCAAGTGTCGACTGCTTCGTCCGCAGGAGATGAGCCGCTATGTAGAGCTTGGTCTTCTCGATGCCGGCATCTGCGGATACGATTGGGTGTACGAGAACGGATCCGACGTGCAGGAAGTCTGTGAGCTCAATTATTCGAAGGCGACATCCAATCCCGTTCGCTGGGTGCTTGCGGTTCCCAACGACTCCAAGATCAAGTCGGTCAAGGATCTCAAGGGCAAGCGCATCTCCACCGAGGCCGTCGGTCTTGTGAAGCGCTATCTCAAGAAGAACGGTGTGAAGGCTGACGTGGAGTTCAGTTGGGGGGCAACTGAGGTCAAGGCTCCCGAGCTTGTGGATGCCATTGTGGACCTTACGGAGACGGGGTCTTCGCTCCGCGCGAACAATCTCCGCATCGTGGATACGATACTTACGTCAACCACGCGCATGATCGCCAACAAGAAATCATGGAAGAACGCAGCGAAGCGCGCGAAGATCGAGCAGCTAAAGATGCTTCTTCTCGGTGCGCTTGATGCGCAGAAGCGCGTGCTTCTCAAGCTTAATGCGCCTGCGAAGAATCTGGAGAAGATCGTCAGAGTCCTTCCCGCGCTCCACGCCCCCACGGTCAACAAGCTCAACGATCCTGACTGGTTCGCCGTTGAGACCGTCGTGGAGGAGCGGCTTGTGCGCGATCTCATCCCGCCACTCCGTTCGGCGGGTGCGACGGGCATCATTGAACTCGCCCTCAACAAGGTCATTTTCTAAACAACGCCGGGGTTCCAGGCAGAACGTCAACCAAAGGAGAAATCAAGATGGGTTCCATCAAGAAGAAGCGCCGTAAAAAAATGTCGAAGCATAAATACGACAAGCGCATGAAGGCGCAGCGGCATAAGAACAAGTAAGCTTGTTTAAGCAGAAAAATGAGGGCTCCGTTTTTGACGGGGCTCTCTTTTTGGTATGATGGGAAACAACCTTGACCGTACGGCTTTCGCGTGCGGCATGACCGACGGAAAATGGGGCGTGAACTCCTAGAACGCGATTAGACTCTGCCGTCTCTGGAGCCGCCACGCCGACGGCGTGACGCCGTGCGCCCGCCGGAATACGTAGTTGAAATACCTGGCCGACGAGTAGCCGCATTCCTGCGCAATGTCCGAGACGGCGCGGTCGGTATCGGCGAGAAGACGGGTGGCTTCCGCCATCCGCATGTCGGCTATCAGCTCGCCGGGGGTCTTCCCCGTGATCTCCTGAATCATGCCGATTGTGGCGGATCTTGAATATCCGCTGTACGCGCACAGTCTCGAGACCGAAAGACGTTCCTTGTAGTGCGCCTCTATGAATGCGAGAGTCTTGTCCGCGACATCTGCCTTCACGGCGTGCTCATGGACCGGTCTGCGTCCTTGACGGCGGTCCTGATACGGGAATTTGAGCAGGATCATCGCGGCGATGACGCGCGCGAGCGCGATTTCCTCATCTGACAGAGAATTGCCCCTGTCGGCGAGTTCGTACATCTCGGCGAAGAGCGCAAAGAGCTCTCGTCGGCACGGCACGGCCCGACACGGGTTTGCCGTTATGGATCTGAGAAGCGACCGGACAACAGGATTCGGGACGATGGCGAGACCGTTTCCGCGTCCGGTTTTCTGCGGACTGGAAAGGAGAAGTTCCACGCGCTTCCCGGCGACCTCCTGCATCTTCACGTGACGGTGGGGCATGTTCGCCGGTATGACGATGCACTGCCCCGCCGACAGCATCACTTGAGGCCTGTCCTTGAACTCGTACGCAAACTCGCCGAAAAGGCTGCATAGGAGCTGATCCTCCGCGTGGGAGTGCCAGTACGTCTTGGTGCCTCTGTGCGACGTAAAGCGGTGTACGCACTTGAGCCAATCGAGCGCAAGCTTCTGCACCGGAATGTGCGACGGGGATTGTCCGTATGCCTGTGTGTTTTTCATATCTTCGAAAGTATATCAGAAGAACGGCCTATGCGGTTCATAAAAAGTACTTTAGATAATTTCTGAATTGTGGCGGGTTGTCCCCTGTTGATACAATAAAACGCACAATACATGAGAGTGTTATTCCATATTTTGTCGTTGCGGTTTGCGGCTGCATGCGCTGCTGCGCTTCTTACTGCAGACGCCCTCTGCGGCGATCTCCCTCTCAGGTGCGGTGCCGACGGTTTTAGCGACGTGCGGTGCGCGGCGTTCTTCGCGCGCGACGGGAAGATGGAAGAGGGGCGGGCCTTTATCGGCGAGCTTCGCGCGCGTCCGGCGCAAGGACGCACCGTGGAGGAACTGCAGTCGGTTGATATGGCGGAATTCGCTCTCATCAGGAAAGATCTTGAAAACAACAGGCCGCGCGCCGTCGAGTGTCTGCGCGCGGTGTGCGACGCATGCCCCACGAGTTTCTGGGGATGGGCGGCGTATACGTTCTTAAAAGACATGGGCGAAAAGGTCACCGAGCCGCCGAAAGATCCGTTGCGCGGGCTTGGCTCGCTCGCAGACGGGGTCGTGAATTTGGAGCCTGAACGGTTGGAAAGGGAAGAGGGAAGAGGGAACAGGGAAGAGGGATATCCGAAAGATTTTACCCTTAAGGATCTCAAGCCCGGTTCTTCCGTGCGTCGCGCGATTTTGAAAAATCGGCTCATCGAAATCTGCACCGAGAAGAAGATAAAAGAGGTATTGTCGGCGGAAGGCGGCGAAGTATTATTCAATCGCCTTTGGAATGATGATGCGATGCTGGAGGACTTCCTTTTGTCGGGACCGGTCTTCGACGGTCCGCTGGCGCTCGAGACGCTCATGACTCTTCTACTCAACGACGAGAAGGAGGGCTGGGCTAAGACGAGCATGGGACGCTGCGCCACGGTCGCGGTCGCGATAAATGCGATGAAGGGCGACGATATGAAGGAGACGGTGCGGCACTGGGCGGCGTTCCGGCGGCTCGGTACTCTGGGCAGGTTCGTGGAGAGTACGAAAGAGCGTGACTGCCGTCAGTGGCGCTTTATCGTTCGCCGTCCGGTGGATTGCGCCGACATCCTCTATCTCAATACGACGCGGCGCTACCCGACGCGTTTCAGACGTAACGTCGGGCTTCAGGGGGTGCCGTACAGGAAGAGAAACTGCTTTGACGTAAGCAAGTGGGCGAAGAACGACGAGTTTCTGCGTCCGTGGCTCGCCTCCGGCTGGCCGCGCCAGTATCTGCGCTCGCGCGTCGGCGGCGTGTGCACCGAGCAGGCGATGTGGGCGGCTCTTTGCGCGAATGCGCACGGGATTATGTGCGAGCGCGCCGGTCAGCCCGGGCACTGCGCGTGGCTTCTCAATGAGAACGGCGACAACTGGAAGATCATCAACGGAATCCGTCCGTACACCCAGGGCGTGTTCAAACTGTGGGGGAAGGGCTTCCAATACATCCAGTCCGTGGAACGCGCGTTTGCCGACAGGACGGCGCATGACGAATCGGAACTCCTGCTCTTCGCAGGGCGCATTCGAGAGGCGGCGATGCGCTGCCCCTACAACTACACGGCTTGGCGCGCCTACACCGATTCCCTTAAAGAAAAGGGGGCTGATATTGACGAGTGGCGCAAATATCTCGATGAACTTTTCGCTACCCAGCCGGATGGGCGTCTCGTTTCGTGGGATTTTGCGTGGGAGGCGATCGAGGCGATGGCGGCGAAGGGGCTGGATGAGACGTCACTCGCCAAGGAGACTGCGCGCGTCTTCAAGTCGCTGCCCCAGCCCAAGACGGCTATCGCCGAGGAGATGAACTACCGGCGCGATGCGCTCGCGCGCTTTCTCAAACGATTCAGGAAGAGCGATGAACTGACGATGAAAATTCTCTCCGCCGCGCTGGATGCCAACAAAGAGGGTTCGGACTATATTGCGCAGATGTTCGCCTACGCGCTCGGACGATGGGCGAAAGACAAGGCGAAAATCGGCCGATTTTTCGCCCTTGCTTCGGCTAAAGCCGGGAACGGAGGGGATGCCGCAGGCAAGCTTGACTGGCGCGCGATTTCCTCGGTCAAGGGATTTCGCGAGGATCGTGCGTTGTTCAGGATGTTGGCGTCATTCCGCAATGAGGACGATCCGCCGCACGGAACGTCGAATGTTCCTGATAACGATTACGGGCAGCCCCTTGCATCGGCGGACGCACTCGTTAAAATTTCGTCCCGCGGACGCGGCGACACGCCTGAAGACCATGCCCGCGTCTCGGATGCAACGCCCTACGATCCGAAACGCCCGGGGCTTTTCGCCACGAAGAATGAAACGGCGCCCTGGGTCGTCGTCGAACTTGCGGGGGATGTCTCCGTCTCGGGCATGACGGTCGTCGGGGATGCGCACGGGCTTGCGGCATGGGTGTCGCAGGACGGCAAGGACTGGCAGGAGGTCGCGTCAAATGGCGGCGGCGAATCGCTCTGGCGGATTGACCTTGGCGCGAAATCGCCCGTGGCGAAGTTTGTGAAGGTCGGCCGCATGGGCGGCGAAAAGAAGCCGCTTAAGCTCAACAAGGTTCTCGTGTACGGTAAAAGGCTATTCTAATCGACAAGCGAAAGGATTATTGAGATGAACATGGAAACTATCGCCTATTCTCGGGGTAAAGCTATAAGTTTTCTCTTTGCCGCGGCAATCGCGTTCTGCGCGACGGCTACTGTGAGGGCCGACGAGGTCGTCGATCTGAAGGGAGACACTCTGAGCATGAATGCCGCCGGGTTCGGCGAATACAAGGACAAGATTATTGAGAACGGGACTGTCACCATAACGGAAAGTCTTGGCAAGGCAACGCCTGGCAGATATACAATCGGTAGTGGCGCTGTCGTAGAATACGGGGCCAACGCAGACTTCAGCGGCGATTGGGATCTCAACATCGTCAACGGCGGAACGCTCCACCAGACGGCAACTACCGGTAGACTTTTGATGCCGAATTTGTACGGTGATTGCAGATTGACATTGGATAAAGGGACTTTCTTAACGGACGACAACGGCGGCACCTCTGGCAGTAGTGGAGCCCAGGCGATTAACTTCGGTATGGCCTGGCTGAACAACTCTGGCGTAAGCGGTAAAGACCTATCCGCGAAAGTCGTCTTGAAAAACGACAGCACGCTTTCGCTTCCGAGCGGGAAGCTTCAGATCGGTGGCGTAAGGAATAATACTAGTAACAAATATACTGCTAATTCGTTGAAGGTTGACTTTGCCGTCACGAATTCAACTGTTTCGTCTCCCAATAAGGAAATCGCCTTAGGTGTCGCCAGTAACAATAATACCAAAGACAAACTGACGGATGCATCGAGCAGCTATACAAAAGCCGCTTTCGGTCCCGGTTCGGACATAACATGCCAGCAGATTTTCGCCCGCCCCATTCCTTCGCCGTCCGCCGTGTTCGATGGTGCGACAATTCATTGGGCTGGTACCGGCAATAGCTTTATCGGACAGGACTCGGCAGTTTCCGGTGACATCTACGAGATTCAGGCGAACGGTCTGACGGTCGATATTCCTGACGGCAAGTCGCTTACAACAGGCGCAAACTCCTCGGCGCTGAAGGGAGCGGGCGGCATTACAAAGATTGGCGATGGATCGGTCACCTGGAACAATATCACCGCCGCAGGCAGCGGGGCACACGTGTTCACCGGCCCGCTCGTCGTCTCGAACGGCACGTGGACATCCTCGGTCGGCTATGCGGCGTCCGCGTTCAAGGTCGATGGCGCGGACAGCGTGCTTGCGCTTTCCGGTGCGCTCGCCGCCGCGAATGTCGCCCTTGCCGCGATGGACGGCGGTACGCTCACGCTCGCCGGTGCGACGCTCGCGGACGCCTCTCCCGACCTGACGCTCGCGGGCGGCGGCACGACGGACTACTTCACTCGCGATAGTGTGGTCGGCTCATATGCTTTCGAAACGCTCACGCTCGGGCCGGGCGCCGTTCTCGATCTAGATGCCGATGCGTCGGGAGCCGACACGATCAGCGCCACGACGACGAACATCACGGCCACGGCGGCGAATCCCGTTAGAATCAACATTAACTTTACGGCCGCTCCTTCCGCCGGTCAGACGTTCGCATTCTTCGCGACGGACGATGCGGCGAAGTTCGCGGTCAATCCGAAGCTCGGCAGCCTGACGGTCCCGAATGAACTTTCGGTTGTCGATGGCGTTCTTGTCATGACGGTTACGGCAGACGACTACGTCTGGAACGGCTCGCAGACGAAATGGGGCGATGATGGCGCCTGGACGAAGGGCGACGCTCCCGCCACATGGTCGGACGGCAACAACGCCATTTTCAGCACCGCGAATGCATCTGCGATCCTCGCGGCGGACGCGGCGGCCAGCAAGGTGGCGTTTAACGCAGATGCTGCCATAACAGGCTCCGCCACGCTCACCGCCTCGGAGGTCGCTGTGGCCGCAGACGTCTCGGCATCCATCTCCGCGCCGACCGCGGGTGCGCTCACGAAGACCGGCGCGGGCACGCTCACGCTCGGCTCTTCGCGCACGGATCAAACGACGCTTTCGGAAGGAACGCTGGCGGTGGCGAACAGCGCGGTGCTTGATCCCGTCAAGCTTACGCTTGGCACGGACGCAGCGAAGCCCGTCACGCTTGACTACGGCGGTCAGACACTTTCCGGCGATCCGGCGGGCTATCTCGGCGCCGGTATGGATGTGACGCTTACGAACGGCACGTTCACACACACGAGCGACGTCAAACTCGACGACGGCAATTGTCCGTCAACGCTGACAGTTGCGTCCGATGCGGTGCTTTCCTCTTCGGGTCGATACTGGATCAACACCGAAGAAGTGAAGGAAATCAACGTCATTGGCGGTGAATTTGACATGTCGTCGCTTTCCGCCAGCAAAAACGTCTGGCTGCTGGATGATTCGAGCGGTCGGCTGCGCATCAATGCTACGGGCGGCGCCTTGATTCGGGCAAACGGCCGCATCGGTACGGCAACGGGTCATACAAGCGCTGGTCTTTCTCCGAAGGTGGACTGGGTTATGGTCGATTCGACGCTTTCCATCACCGGGAACGGACTCTATCTTGGAAATAGAGACGGTCAGGGCAACAGTAATAATCCTGTCGATCCCGAATGCCGTTTCTCCATGACAAACGGCGTCTTCAGCGTGGAGACGGCCATCGTTCTCGGCAACGAGGCGAACACATCTCAATCGGGCGGTTGGTATATCGCCGAATTCGACAACTGCATCGTAACGGCGAAACAGTGCCGAGTCTATGGCGACCGCCCTGCCTCGCGCATCCATTTCAACGGCACGACGCTTGTCGCGAACGGAGACGGCGAGAACTGGATAACCGCCACGGGCTTCGCGGAGGGCGCGACGCCAGTGACGATCGGGGCGGACGGTCTTGTGCTCGACGCGAACGGCAAGACGATGTCCGTCAACGCGAGAGTCGGCGGCTCTGGCGGCCTGACGGTAAAGGGCGGCGGAAGGGTGACGATGATGGTCTCTCCTGCCTACACCGGCGTCACAAAGGTCGAGGCGGGGACGACGCTTATCATTCCTTCGCTTGACGGTTTTACCGGAGGTTTCGAGACGATAACTGCGTCTGGTGCGCTGCAGGAAGGTGTCTATCCGTACATCGTAATCGACGGAGAAGGCTCATTCTCCGATGACCTGTTGACGAGCCTCAATGCACCGGAGGGATGCCGATTTATCTGTGCGGCAAACGGCAAGTCCATTCTCTGTGTTTCCGGCAACCCGATTCCGACATGGATCGGCGGTGCTTCGGGAAGTCTCAGCGTCGATGCCAACTGGTCAACGGGATACGTTCCTAATGGCGGTGCGTGTATCATTGGCAATGCGACAGAGGCGAGCCTTGAGAAGGGTGATGTGTTCGCCCCGACGTCCATCACGTTCCCGGCGGATTCCGCCTCCGTGACGATTGCGGGAGACGCAATTACAGGCATTTTCGCAATCACAAACCTCTCCGATGTTACGCAGACGTTTACCGCATCTGTCGTGTTCAAGGACAAGATACTTGTAGTCCAGAACGCGGTGGATTGGTCGACGCGCGAGCAGTCGAGTGTCCGCTTTGCGGGCGGCGTCACGGGGACGGATTTCGCGGAAGATTCTGCCCGTTACCTCAACGGTGCATACACTCTTACGGAGGCCGAAGATTGGATTGCAAATACCCAGGGAAACAACGACCGCTGGGGAATCCCGGAAGGCTCTTCAATCTCATTACCGTTTGCGAGCGACACGAGCGAGCTCGCGATTGGCGAGCACGACAATGTTGCCGGTGGAGCGTTTACGGCTGCCGTCGTAAGGACTTCGGCTAGAATCTGTTGCTGGAACCTCGGCGAGTACGTTGTCACGGAGGAACTTGCGGTGACGCTTCCGGGTGCTGACAAGCATCTTACCTACAGGGGCAGTGACGGTGCGTTCAAATTTGAGAGGTTGACACTCGGTGATAATGGAAGTGCTAAGAGGTTTTTCTTCGCTAACAGTGGATCCTATTACTACGACAAGATTCTCTTTATTGGAGCAGGCGGCATAGGATTCGCCGAGGATGCCAATGCGGACACGCGCTATGTCTGCGGCAGGGACAACCAGGCGAATGACAAAACATTCATCCGCCCGTGGTATTCCGATTTTACGATCGGCACAAAGCCTGGCGCGAAGAGAGACTTCTGCGTAAACCAGAGTACTTATATAGGAACGACCGATGAAAACGATGTCGCCCGCACCGTTACGGCAGATGCGATATGTTACGGGTCGGGCGATCTCTACGTAGAAGGTGCAGGCAAATTCGTCGTCAACAACATTAACACGATGAAAGGAGATGTATTCGTGAACGACTCTGCAACCTTGGCTATCAATGAAGGCAAGGTGCTGACTTCCGGCAGCGTGACTGTCGACTCCGGCGCGACGCTTGAGATCGCTTCGGGCGTCAACACGTTCGGCGGGTTGGATCTAAAAGAGAATTCAACCATCGTGTTCAAGTTCACGAAGCGCGCTGTTGCTCCGCAAATCGATGTTGCGGAAGGTGCGGAAGTGATCGTAAACGGTGCTGTAACCGTGAAAATTTCAGATGCCATGTGGCCGAATGGAGGTGAGTGGGGGCTCACTACGTGCGGTGGGTTCAACGCCGTAGGTGTGCGCGTTTCGCTTGCGAATCCTGTCCCGGCGTGGGTCAAGTCGCTTGACGTCAACGAAGACGGCAACATCGTCCTCGACGTCAAGCCGCGTGGGATGGAGGTTGTCATCAGGTGACGATAGAGACAGCCATTGGCTGAAAAGGAAGAAGATGAACATTGTTAAAACTGTCTGTGTGGCGGTTCTAGTGTCCGTGGCAGGATGCTTGGCGCCGGAGAGCGGTGTGCCGTCCGGAGGCTCGGACGAAAAGCCGCTTAAGGTGGCTGTGTTCGTGGGCAACGGTGCGCGGAACATCGGCGCGTTCCGTTGGCTTGAAATCACCGCCCGCGCGAAGAATGTCGTCGCGACGCCTGTCGACGGCGCGGCGGTGAGATCGGGCGTGCTTGATTCGGTGGATGTCCTTGTCATGCCGGGCGGGAGAGCGCATTTGGAGGCGAAGTCGCTCGGAGCGGAGGGACGCGAGCGTGTGAAGTTCTTTGTGCGCGGCGGAGGCGGCTACATCGGAACCTGCGCGGGCTTCTATCTTGTGTCGCAGCCTGCAAAAGGCGTCAGGCGGGATTACCTCGGGTTGATTCCGTTCGCCGATACGCCCTCCGGCGGCAACGGCACGGCGAAGCTCAGCTTTGCGTTCAACGGAAAGGCTGTGGAACTTGCAGGAATCAAGAAGGGGGTTTGCAGAATGCGGTACGGCAACGGTCCCGTTCCCGTCCGCACGGCGCGCGAGGTTGAGGGGACGCGTGCGGAGGTTCTGGCGACGTATCACAGCGACTACAACCCGAAGAGCGTCCCATGTCCCTCCAAGGCGGGCCACCCGGCCGTTGTCGCGGCCGAATGCGGCAAGGGAAAGCTGTTCGTCTTCACCTGCCATCCCGAGTATGATGCCAACGGCTATGAGTGCATCAAGGGGGCGTTCCGCTACGTGACGGGGCGCGAGGTGGAGTGGGACCGCCCGCAGAGAAAGCGTGGACAGCTTGCCGTCGGATTCATGTGCGACGATTCCTTCGGGGTCGAAACGGCGCAGTTCGTCCAGAAACTCGTTACGGATGAGGAGTTCGATGTTATTCCGCTCAACAAGGCGCTTGTTTCCGATGGGATGCTTCACAATTTAGATGCCGTTCTCGTGCCGGACGGTGAAGGCGTCGTGAAACCCGACAATGCTTTGTATGCCGGCAATGCCGGGCGTACGAGGGCGTTTCTTGCGCGCGGCGGACGCATCTTCGCGTGGGGCGCCGCCGCAGAAGTGCTGCGGCGGTCGGAAAGCGGCGTCACGTGCGTCTCCGACCCGGATGCGGCGCTTGCGGCGCTGAGGGCGTTTGCATCCGAGTCGGTTCCGCCTGCGCAGGTTGTTCCCGCGAAGGTCGCAAAGCCCCTCCGCGCCGGAATATTGCAGAATCCGGCGAACTCGTGTCTCCCGATCGCTCGATTGCTCGACTTTTCTCCTGAATACGAGTTGAAGTTCATCGCGCCGGAGGAATATGCCAGGGGCGCGCTTGATGGTCTTGACCTTGTGATTATGCCCGGCGGCGGCGCTACGCGGCAGTACAAGGCAATCGGTGACGATGGCGCGGAGGCGCTTAAACGCTTCGTCCGTGAGGGTGGAAAGTACTATGGCGTCTGCGCGGGTGCGTTTCTCGCGATGCAGCAGTCGATAGAGGGCTTCTCGCGTCTCGATATGGTTCCTTTCAAGGATGACGATCCCGCCTACTACCGTGGCGACGCGCCAGTAAAGATTGCGCTCACAGACGACGGTGTCAAGACGCTTGAAATGACGAATAAGACACACACCGTCATCTACTTTGGAGGACCTGCGGCCATTCCAGGCGATCCCATCGCGGACACGGACGTGAAGGTGCTCGCCAGATACGAAAGCCGGCTCGTTAACACACGGCAGCCGAAGCCTGTCGCGGAACTGGCGGGGAAGGGGGCGATTCTCGGCGGTCGAGTCGGAAAAGGCAGGGTTTTTCTTTCATGCCCCCATCCCGAGAAGCAGGAACAGACGATGGATCTTGTCTGTAGAGGCATGAAGTACCTGACCGGTGTCGCGCCAACGATGGTGCATCTTGAACGCCCGCGCGGTGCGCTTTCCGTGAGATATCAGCTTTCCGACAAGAAAGCCGCCGACTATCTCTTCGGAACGCTTCTTCGCGACAGTCGCTTCCACGTGTGGCCGGTGAAGACCTACGTCGATCTTCCGCACGCCGATGCCGTTGTCTTGACAGGCGCCGTTTCGGAAAAGGCGGTGAAAAATCTGACGCCGTTCATTGCGCGCGGCGGACGGGTCGTCGCGGTGTGCGACACGCCCAAAAAGCGGGATGCCGCCACGTCTCTGCCGGGCGTGATTGCGGTGAAATCCTACGACGAGATTTCGGACGCGCTTTTGAGGTAGTGGCGGAATATCAGGGGATTTATGGAATCATTGCGTGAACTTTATCGGATTGGTCTGGGTCCTTCGTCCAGCCATACGATGGGGCCGGCGAAAGCCGCTGAAATCTACCTAGCCCGGCATCCGGACGCGAAAGCGTTCGAGGTGACGCTGTACGGCTCGCTTGCGGCGACGGGGGTCGGACATTTTACCGACCGTGCGCTGGCGCAGGTCCTGGGAGAGGATCGCACAACCATTCACTGGAACGGAAGTGAGACGATCGGGGACCATCCCAACGGTATGAAATTCACCGCCGATGGTGCGGATGAATGGATTGTATTCTCCGTCGGCGGAGGAGCTTTGCGCGAGATGGGCGGGCGCAGGATGGCCGGCGACGTCTATCCCTACACCGGCATGGCGGATATTCTTGCCAAATGCGAGACGACGGGCTTGCCCATGTGGCAACTTGTGGAAGAGGCGGAAGGCGACGGGATTGCAGACTACATGGAAGAAGTGCTCAAAATCATGAACGCCTCCATCGATGCCGGGCTGAAGCACGACGGTGTCATTCCGGGCGGGCTCCGTCTCCAGCGCCGTGCCCGCTCCATCTACCAGAAGGCGCGTTTCCTTCAGAGCGAGTTCCGCCGGACCGGGCTTGTTTCGGCGTATGCCACCGCCGTAAGCGAAGAGAATGCCTCGCTCGGCACGGTTGTGACGGCTCCGACATGCGGAAGTGCAGGCGTCCTGCCGGGCGTTCTCAGGTATCTTTCCGAGACTCTCGGCTGCGATGTCCGCGAGCAGGTGCATGCGCTGGAAACCGCCGGGCTCGTCGGCAACGTGGTCAAGCGCAACGGCTCGATCTCCGGCGCGGAGGTCGGTTGTCAGGGGGAGATCGGCGTGGCGTGTGCCATGGCCGCCGCAGCCGCCGCGTATCTCTACGGCGGAACCGTCCCGCAATGCGAGACTGCGGCGGAAATCGGTCTTGAGCATTTTCTGGGATTGACGTGCGATCCGGTCAAGGGGCTGGTGCAGATTCCCTGCATTGAACGCAACGCCATCGCCGCAAACCGCGCGCTCGTCGCGGCGGAGATGGCGATTCTCTCCGACGGCCGACACCGCGTTTCGTTTGACGATGTCGTCGCCACCATGCTGCGCACGGGGCACGATCTGCCGTCGCTTTACCGCGAAACGTCGGGAGGCGGACTTGCCGTGCTTGTAAAGGATGGGTTTTGAGGTGGAAATTTTAAAGAACAATCATTGCATGAAAGGATGAAGATGAACATTAACATTGTTAAAATCGCCTGCGTGGCGGCTTTCGTGGCCGCGTCGGGATGTTTGGCGCCGGAGAGCGGGGCGCCGTCAGGGGGAGCGGATGAAATGCCGCTTAAGGTTGCGGTGTTTGTCGGCAGCGGCGCGCGGAACATCGGCGCATTCCGATGGCTCACGATCACCGCCCGCGCGAAGAATGTCGTTGCGACGCCGATCGACGGAGAAGCCGTGAGAGCGGGCGCACTTGATTCGGCGGATGTTCTTGTCATGCCGGGAGGATCGTCCGTCACCGAGTCCAAAACGCTCGGACCTGAAGGTCGCGAGAAGGTCAAGGCATTTGTCCGACGCGGTGGCGGATACGTCGGCACGTGCGCGGGATGCTGCCTTCTTATGGAGTCGTCGAAGGGGCATCCCAACATGCTGGGCATGATTCCGTTCAGATTCGGACCCGGCGGCGGCAAGGCCGAGATGTCGATCATGTTCAACCGCCGCGCAAACGAGCTTGCGGGAATCAGGCAGGGGACTCAGAGTGTCCGTTATTCGGAAGGCCCCGTGCCGCTGCCGTCGATTCCGGTGAAGGATGCCGATGTTGAAGTTGTCGCGACGTACAACAGCGACATCAACGCGAAGGGCGGCAAGGAGCGTCCTTCGATGGCGGGTCAGGCGGCGGCCATCGCGGGCACCTACGGCAAGGGGCGCCTTTTCGTCACCGCCGTCCATCCGGAAAGCGATGAAGACGACCATTACATCCTCAAGGGCGCGTTCCGTTTCCTGACGGGGCGTGAGCTGGCGTGGGACTACCCGCAGCGGAAGCGCGGACAGCTCGTCGTCGGTTTCATGTGCGACGATTCGTTCGGCGTTGAAACGGCGAAGCTCGTCCAGAAGCTCGTGACCGAAGAGGAATTTGACGTTATTCCGCTCAACAAGGCGCAGGTTGCCGCCGGCGATCTCCGCCGCGTCGATGCCGTGCTGGCGCCGGACGGAACGAAGTCGGCGAAGCCCGGGACGGGTCTTTACGCGGCGAACGCCGGACACACCAAGGAGTTTCTCGCCCGCGGCGGACGCGTGTTCGCGTGGGGAAGCGCGGCGGAAGCGGCGAAGGAATACGAGAGCGGCGTCACATGTGTTGCGGACGCGGACGTGGCGCTTGCGGCGCTTCGCGCTTTCGCGGCGAAGCCCGTTTCTCCGGAGGCGTCCAAGCCTCTTAAGCTGAAGAAAGTTCAAAAGCCCATCCGAGCCGGAATTTTCCAGAATGAAAACAATTCCAATATCTCAATTGCGCGTCAGCTCGCGCTCTCGCCCGAATATGAATTGAAAGTGCTGGCGCCGGAAGATTATGCGACGGGGGCTCTTGACGGGCTTGATCTCGTGATCCAGCCCGGCGGCGGTTGCACGAAACAGTATAAGGCGTTAGGCGAAAAGGGCGTTGAGGCGTTGAAGCGTTTCGTTCGCGGAGGAGGGAAGTACTACGGCGTTTGCGCCGGCGCGTTCCTGGCCATGCAGCAGTCTCGCGAAGGATATCCGCGTCTCGGGCTCATCCCGTTCAAGGGGGACGACCCGTCGCACTACCGCGGTGACGCTCCGATAAAAGTCGAGTTCACCGATGATGGCATGGCTGCGCTTGGCATGACGAATAAAACGCGCACCGTCATTTATTTCGGCGGTCCGGCGGCGGTGCCCGGCGAAAGCGTCGCGGATACCGATGTCAAGGTTTTGGCGAAATACGCAGGGCGTATAATCAATACCAAGCAACCGGAGTTCGTGGAGGAGATGGTTGACAAGGGGGCTTTTATCGGAGGACGCGTCGGCAAGGGCAGATTGTTCGTTTCTTGTCCTCATCCCGAGAAAGAGGAAAGCACGTTCGATATCGTCCGCGCCGGAATGAAGTTCCTGACAGGTGTGGAGCCTTCCGCCGCACCGGCTCTCAACAGGGTTCGAGGTGCGGTATCTGTCAGATACCGTTCGTCCGACAAGACGTCGGTCCAGTATCTTTTCGATACTCTCATGCTCGACCGCCGTATATATGTCTGCTCCGGCAAGGGCTTGGGCGGCATGGCGCATACGGATGTCTATGTCCTTACGGGAGAGGTGAAGAAAAAAGAAGTCTCCAAGCTTGAACGTTTCATATCGCGTGGCGGCAAGGTGGTTATCGTCGCCGATACGCCTGCCGAACGCGAGACCGCGAAAACGGTGAAGGGCGCGGTCATGCTTGAATCGTACAATGGGGTCGTGGACGCTATCATGAAGTGAGTTTGTGAAAAACTGAAATATGTGAAAAGAGTTGGACATGGAAGAGAAGAAGACATGGCTTGAGCGGTTTGCGGCGAAGGTGCCCGATCCTGTGGTGCTGTTCATTTTGATGTACGCGGGATTGTTTGTCGCGACGATGTTCATCGGAGGAACGACATTCGCCCTGCCGGGTGTCGATCCGGTGACCGGGACGGCGACCGAGATCAAACGCACCGTGCTGGATATGTCGGAGACGGTCAACCTTCAGTGGATATTCGACAACGCCATCATCGGCAACTATCTCGCCTATGCGCACGGACTTATCGGCATTCTCGTCGTCGCGATGCTCGGCATCGGCACGGCCGAGGGAAGCGGGCTTTTCTCGGTGCTGCTCAAGCTGGCCGGAAGTAAAGTGAATGAGCGGGTGCTGCCGTACATCATCGTGTTCGCGGGTATTCTTTCGAATGTCGCCGCCGATGCGGGATATGTCGTTCTCATTCCTCTTGCGGCGGCTCTCTACTGCGCCATGGGCCGCAATCCGCTGATCGGCGTCGCGGCATCGTTCGCAGGCGTGAGCGCGGGCTTTGGCGCGAACATCATCCCGGCGACGACTACGGATCTGCTTATCGGCCTTCCCACGAAGGATTTCGCTCTGTCGCAGGGCGTTCCGTGGGTGTCGCGTCTTGGGGCGCCGCTCAACGAGGCGACGATGGATTATTTCTACACCTGCTCGCTGGTGTTCGTCTTCACGTTCCTTGGCGGCTGGATCACAAACCGATTCATTGCGCCGAAGCTCGAGAAGCTGTCGTGGAAGGTACCGGAGGAAATGGCGGGGGAGAAGTTTGCCGTCTCGCGTGAAGAGGTGCGCGATCTCAAGTGGGCGGCGTTAGGTCTCGTCGCGGCCGCTTGCGTCATTTTGCCGCTGGCGCTCGGTCCGCTGAAGGGGCATTTCGCCAAGAATGTGATTCTTTTCGTCTCGTTCGCGTTTTTCATGGCGGGGCTCTTCTATGGCGTCAAGCGCGGCAAATACCGTGCGGCGCAGGATGTCGTCACGGCGATGACGAAGCAGGTGAAGGATCTCGGGTATATGTTTGTGCTCACGTTTTTCTGCTTCAATTTCCTGGCGATGCTCACCTATTCCGGCGTCGGGGCGTACATCACCTATGGTGGGGTTCGTGCGATTCTTGCGCTGAAGCTCGAGTCTTCACCGGTTCTTCTTCTTGTGGCGTTCATCCTGATGGGATCGTTCGTCAATCTGTTCGTGGCGAGCCTTTCGGCGAAGTGGCTGATGCTCGGTCCGATCTTCATTCCAATGCTGTACCATGTCAATCCGTCGTTAACGCCTGAAGTCGTCTGCGCCGCGTACAGAACGGCGGATCCGTGCACCAACATCGTCACACCCGTGATGACGTATGCCGGAGTGATCTTGCTTTTCTGCCGCCGTTACAGACCGCAGTTCACCATCGGCGACCTAGCGCTCATGATGATGCCCTATGCCGGTGTTTTCCTGTGCGTCGCCACGGTCGTGTTGCTTGTCTGGTTCAGGATTGGCATTCCGTTCGGATTCTAAGAGCTTCGACAATCCGGCTTTCCGATTTGACTCACGACATTGTAGAAATCCTCGCTGCCCCTCCCAGGTTTTGCAAGCACCTCTTTAGGATATGTGGTATAATGTATTGGTTTTTCGTTTGTATGAAAAGAAAGATGCTTTTGCGATGAATCTGAAGTTGTCCAGTTTGTGCGTTGCTGTTTTTGCGATTTCGCTGGTCGTCCGAGCGAAATCTTATCCGGAAATGGCATCTTTGAAGGATGCGGTTTCTGCGTTCGCGTCCGGTTCTCCTGAAATAAGGGAACGGGCGTATTCGTATGTCGAGTCGATTGCGAAAAAGACTGCAAAACCATCTTATCTGCGAGATGCCCTTTCGACATTGCGCAATATGGCGTCAGTAGGTGAAAACATTGAAAGTTTTGAGAGGTTCTGCATTGACGGTATTATTTCATCTTCGAATGAAGCACGGCGGATTGAATGCTTGAAAGCGTTTGTGCGCTCTCCGAAAGTTGACGGATCTCCGATGGAGTACATTCAGAGGATAGAGTCTATTTCTTCCAAAATGAAAAATCCGGCTCCCAGATTCCGACTTGAGGTCGCCAAGGCAAAGGCCGACATCTTCGCGATGAAGATCAAGGATCTTGAGCGAGGCATAAAGGTACTTGATGATTTCAAGTATGAGGCGAGCACAAACACAGTTCTGAAATCGTCGGCCATGGCCAAGCAGATGGAAATCTACCATAAGTCGAAGAGTGAAGCAGCGTGTGAAGCTGTCGCCATGGATTTGTATGGTATGGAATTGTGCCCCGATACAGAATTCACGGCTTCAGCCCTGATGCTGTCGGAATTGCATGCCAAACGTGGTGACATGAAAAAGGCCGTTGGATTTCTTCTCACGGTATTGGAACGAAGCAAGTCTGTTCCAGTCGGGATTGCCGGCAGATTTACAAAGATGAAGGCTGAAAAAGTGGATGTCGAAAAAGCGGTGAAAATGATCCGTGACAGGGTTGCGTCATTGCCTGTCAGAGACACCAAGACATTCAGAGCGGCTGTGGAAAGATGGCAGCCGGAGCAGATCACTCTGTTGACCTATTTGGATAGGGGGGAAGAGGCTCTTGCCGAGTGCAGAGTGCTTATTTTCTTTTCATCAGCCCAGAAATACCAGAAAGCTGTTGAGCTGACTGCAAAGACATTTAAAATTGTAGATGGAAATCTTGGACGTGCTGCTTCTTTCATGAATTTCCAGAAAAAAGGTATGGTTCCTAAGTGCCGTAATGTCATGATGGAGCCTGAAAGATTGCGCGATGAAGTGAGGAAATCGGAACTTGAAAGGCTTTTCGGGTTGCAGGATGACATATGGGAAGACCTTCTGGTCCGGTCGCAGCGCCTTTTGTGGCTTGATGATCCGTATGGATCGGTTCGATGCGCAATGAAGGCGTTTTCATTGGCCCCGTTCGAAAAGAAAGCGCTTCAGGCCTGCGCCGATGCGATAATGAAACCCATATTGGCGGTTACTCGGGACCCTTCGGTCGGCAAGGCGATCGTGGACTATATGCTGTATGGTGAACGGGGAAAGGATGGCGTATCTGGGTCTAAAGATGATGTAAGCGATCCTCTGCAGACTTGGGGTGGGCTTCTGCGGACTGCGGCAGGTGCACGATGAGATTCGCCATGGTGAAAATCCTTGCAGTATGTCTGATGTTTTCTGCATGGTTCGTATGCCATGGCGGACATGGCAGCAGACCCGATGTGCTTTTCATACTGGTGGACAGCCTGAAAGCGTCCCATATGGGATGCTACGGCTACGGGCGGAACACCACGCCGAACATTGATCGGCTGGCGAAAACCGAGTTTGTCCGCTTCGAAACGTGCATTGCCGCCGGATCATGGACGCAGCCCGCCGTCATGTCCCTGTTTACGTCCCTGACAGCAGACCGGCACGGTCGCGTGTTGCCAAATCTGCCGCACAATGAGGATGTGGTTACGCTTGCGCAGGTGTTCCGGGATGCAGGATACGCTACGATTGGCATAACTGCAAATACGATGACGAATAGAAGGTATGGATACGCTAAAGGGTTTGATGTATGGGACGACTACAGTGCCACACTTCCCCCCGGGGTGGGTTTGGACAAGATATCCGTCGGATATGCCAGAGGGGCGGTTCTGTCAAGGTTGGGGTTGAATAGGTTGGTAAAACGCCAGCCTGACAAACCGCTGTTCCTGTTTCTCTTCTACATGGATCCGCATTGGGAGTTCCGCCCTCCACCCCCGTATGACACCATGTTTGTGAAAGATGACACTCCGCAACTGAAGAAGACGTGGCAAATAAAGGGGAAAGATGTCTCGAAAGAGCAGAGGGAGAGGGTCATTGCCGCATATGACGGTGAGATAGCATACTGCGACCATGCCATTTCAATGCTTCTGGATGGATTGCGGAAAAGCGATAGAGGGCGCAATACGATAATAGTGATAGTCGGTGACCATGGTGAGTCGTTCTGGGAACGTGGATTTTCGGGTCACGGAAACAATCTTCATGATGAAGAGCTGAAGGTGCCTCTTCTCATAAGGCCGCCGTTGGATGGATGCCGCTATTGTCCAGGAGCGGTGGTCAGGGGCCAGGTTGGCGCGATAGACATAGCGCCGACGCTCCTTTCTCTTGCCAGAATTCCTGTACCGGTCTCATGGCAGGGGAAAAGTCTCGAGGGTGCGTTGCTGCACGGTGGATCCGTATCGGGAAGACCTGTTGTCTCTGAGACCCGCATAAGGGATGGACTTTGGCAGCGATCGGTCAGGACCGAACGGTACAAGGTAATATCACTGTATCCGTTTGATGCGTCCGTGGAGGTGTATGACATCGTATCCGATCCTGAAGAGAGGATCAACCTCATAAGAGAAAATGCCGTTCTTCCGATGGATATTCTGAAACTCAACGAGCTTCTGAAGCCAGCCAGATGACCGCTGTCCGCACATATGCCATTATCGCAATGTTCCTGCCGGTTGCCGACAGGTTCAGAGGGCTTTTCCATCAAACAGAATCCATAGGTTATGTCGATATCGTCGCGCAAGATGTCTTTGATGGCGGATGGGCGGATGGCATCCATTCAGCGGTTATGCCGCAGGGAATTGCAGATGTTGATTGGTGTGATACCTTTTCGTCCTTAGAACCATTTGCTGGATTGGAGAATCCTGCCAGCGTAGAAATCTCACCTCTTACACCGCAGGGCGTTGATGAAGGATTGAATGTTTCGCTTCAGGATATGGATGTGCTTTCCATTTCTATGAGCAGGGAATTTGCCTTTTCGTATGATGTGCGAGGTGTGGAGACGCAACACGCAGATTCTTTGATGCTACGTTTTCTGTATGAACAGATCAACGATGGGAAAGTCCCGGCCAGATTGCCGAAGTGGCGAGAATCCCTGGTGCGCATGCTGTCGGAGGGTACGCCCGGAACTGATTTTGATACGGTATACAGAATGCTCCTGCAGGGCTTCCCTGGACCTTCCGATGAAATGCGTGTGGACAGGTTGGCGAAATGGTTGGAATGTGTGGAGTCGCCGAAAAAGCGAGGTGATATGCTTAGAGGTGAAACGAGGTATTGGATAAATGCCGGAATATATGACAAGGCTGTTGAGGCGGCTGATCGCATGCAGGAGGCGTATCCGGAATATGCCATACGGGCATGCCGTCTTCGTGCACTCGCCTATGCGTCAGCTGGTGAGCTTGCGTTGGCCAGGGTGGAAATATCGAAAGCCCGTTCCCATAGTCTCCCGTGCGGTGAACGTCTTGAGCTTCTATATCTTGAGGCATGGATATCCTTGCAAGACAATGATATCGAATTAGCAGAACGTAATCTGCGCACCATACTCAAGGAGGCGCCTAACGGCAATATGAACCGCAAGGCGCGACATGTGCTTGATTCACTTGAAGGAAACCGATGATGAAAGATAAA
>JAZOAC010000025.1:0-5336 GCA_045595285.1 Kiritimatiellia bacterium
AGTGGAGTGGAGACGGCTGGCCTTATGTGGAGAGTTTGAAATGAAAAGTGCAAGACGCAAAGTCCTGGAGTCCGTTTCTGCATTTGCAGTCCTCGTTGCTTTCGCGGCATCAATGCCCGCCGCATTCGCGGAAGAGGTCGCAGCGGACGAGGCGCGGGAGGCGGCGCGTGGATGGGCGGCCTTGGGCGAGGCCCTGACGGGCGCGGAGCGTTTCGCGGGCGCCGAGATCGCGGACGTGAAGACCTATCCTGGCAGGGACGGTGTCGGCAGGTTTCACGTCGTCTCGTTCGCAGGCGGGGGATTTGTCGTCACGTCGGGCGACACGGAGATCGCGCCGATTCTCGCCTATTCCGCGGACGGAGAGTTCGTGCCTTCCGGCGAGAATCCGCTCTGGACGATGCTCACGCAGGATGTCGCCGGACGTGCGAAGCGGCTGGGGGAGGATGATTTGGCCACAAAGAACGCAAAGGACGCAAAGGCGGAAGATGGCGAGAGGCGCGAATACGGCGCGGAAGAGGAAACCGACGAAGAGCCGGAGCCGTCGGCGAACGCATCGGCATGGGCGCGGCTGAAGACGGCGGGAGGATCCGCCGCGACCAAGGGGAAAACACTTCTCAAGGCCGCGTCGCTTCCCAGAATACCTTCCGTCAGCGACCTGCGCGTCGCACCGCTCTGCGAGACGAGGTGGGCCCAGGGGAAGGTCGGCGACGAAAACTGCTACAACTACTACACGCCGTCGAACCGCGCCACGGGATGCGTCGCGACGGGGATGGCGCAGATCATGCGCTACTTCAAGTATCCGGCGGCGGCCATTCCCGTCACGGATCGCACCTACTCGAACGTGCTCCTCTGCACGAACGAGACCGGCACCGTCACCAACAGCATCGCGTGGCACGTCGGCGAGGGCTACGGCGACACGTGGGAGTTCGGCGGTCCCGCGTTCGGAGGCCCGTACAACTGGGACAACATGGTCGCCGACCCTCACGCCGCCGCCCAGGCGGGGACGCTGACCGAGGAGCAGTGCCAGGCGATCGGACTTCTCTGCCGCGACTGCGGCATCTCGCTCAACATGAAATACGGACTCGGCGGCAGCGCGGCCGGGACGGCGTATGTGCGCGAGCAGCTGAAGGTCCGTTTCGGCTATGCAAACGCGACGCTCAGGTATGAGTGGACTCCCATCACATACGCCGAGCAGATGGACGCGATGCTGACGAGCTTCGACATCGGCTCGCCCTGCCAGGTCGGAATCAGCGGCCATTCCATCGTCGCCGACGGCTACGGCTATTCCGACGGGCGCGTCTACGTCCACATGAACTACGGCTACGGAAACGAAAGCATCAGTTATTCGACGGCATGGTATACGCCGCCTTCTGACGGCGAGACGTCTGCGTATCCTCAGGTTGGCTCGATCGTGTACAACATCTGGACGCCGAACGAGCGCGAAGACAGCGACGTCTCGGTCATCGTCGGGACGGTTGTCGACGCCTCGTCGAATGCCGTGGCGTCCGCGACGGTGACGGCGACGTCGTTGACGACGGACAAGCGCTACACTGCAACGACGGACGAGCGAGGCGCCTACAGTCTCTTTCTGCCGGGAGACGACACATACGCGCTCACGGCGCGCTCCGGCGTGGCGACGGCGTGGCGGACGATTGCCGTCGAGACCTGCACCGATTATGTTGTCGGGAATCAGCGCGGCGTCGATCTCGTGCTCGGCTCCGCCGCAGGCGGCGTCGACGACCTGGGATGGGTGTGCGAGAAGATGGAGACGAAGGAGATGACGGGAACGTGGACTACCGGCAAGGTCTCCTACGATCCCGCGACGGGTAAGGCGGAGCTTGACGGCGATTGTGCGTTCGAGCCTTCGGCGGCTTCCGGCGGCTCCCCGGTCACCATGACCGTGACAGCGGCGTTCAACGCCGTGCCGGAAGAAGGGGCGACGCCTGACGCCACCGCGCAGGGCGCGGTATGGCTCGGCGCCAACGGAAGCTTTCAGGTGTGGACCCGGAAAAATGCAGCCGATGCGGCGGCACCGTCAACGACCAGCGCCAATTCCCCGCTTGAATCCGGCGGCAACGGCGGCATGCCCGCATGGCTCGATGTCGCTGCGGAAGGGGTTGCGCCGCAGGCGGGAGTGGAGTACACATTCCGTTTCGTTTTCGACTATAGGTCGAAGACATACACCGTCGCAGTGCAGTATGGTGCGGAGTGGCGGTCGCTTGCTGTCACTACAGGCTCGACCCTTCCGGCCGGCGAGACCGCGTTTCCGCTTGCCGTTCAGGCCTCTTGCGTTTCCCTCGTGAAGTTCAGCGGCGATGGACGGCTGAGCGCTCTTCGCGGTGAATGGTTCTCTGGCAGGCGTGGACTTGCCCTCAGCATCAAGTGAGCGTGAGCACATTGGTCTAGGAGTCTCTTCTTCTCGCATGCGGCTACTTCGCCCTGGGTTGGCTTCTTCTGCTGTTCCGCTGCCGGAAGAAGGTCTTTCTCAAGGTGTGACCTGACACAAGGGCGCGTCAAATCTTCAGCAGATGCTTCCTGTGGGCTATATCGACGGCTTCGGCACGGTTGGAGACTGACAGCTTGGCGTAGAGGGCGTTTGCAATGTCTTCTACGCTGTCGATCCGGATGCCGAGCTGTGCGGCGATTTCCTTGTTCGATTTTCCGTTGGCTATCATCGTGAGAACTTCCGTCTGTCTCGGAGAAAGCTTCGGTACGGGAGGGTTTTCCTCAAGCTGCCGCCGGATGTCCGGTGAAATATATGTCTCACCTCTGGCGATGCGGCGGATTGCCGATACGATCTTCTCGTCATCGGCGGTTTTCATCATAGCTCCGGACGCGCCTTCCTCCAATGCGTGTGCAATTCCGTCGGATGTTCCGAATGTGGTGAGGATCAGGATTTTTGTGTCGGGAAGTCGGTCGTGTATTTCACGGGTCGCCGACACACCGTCCTTGCGCGGCATCACAAGGTCCATTATGATCACATCAGGCTGGGTCCGCTCCGCTTCCTGAACCGCTTCAATCCCGTTTTTTGCCTCGCCTACGACTTCGATGTCCGTTTCGTAATCAAGTACGGATTTGAGTCCAATCCTGACGATTGCGTGATCATCCGCCACAAGCACTTTGATTTTATTCATTCCTCGTTCCCCTTATCGTTTTGTTTCAGCGGAATTGTCAGAATCGCCTTTGTTCCGCCGCTCTTTCTTCCGCTTTCTATTTCAAAGCTCCCTTCAAGCGTTTCAGCCCGCTCCCGTATCCCCTGAAGTCCGAAATGTCCGGAACTCGCGCCGGGCGCATTGTCGGGATCGAATCCACGTCCGTTGTCCCGCACCGAGATGAGCAGATTGCCGCCGTCGATGCATCCAGCCACCTTGATGTCCGTAGCAGCCCCGTGACGTACCGCATTGATTGTCAGTTCGCGGATGATACGCAGGATCGTATGAAAGGTGTTGTCCGAGAAGCGTTTTCTGTCCACCGCAAAACGGACCTCAAGCTTCGCACCTCCGAGGTGCTGCTGGAGCGTGCGCCTGATCGCTTCGTCGATAGTGGCATCGTCAAGCGTGAGATTACGCAGATCCCAGATGCAGTTGCGCAGCTCGTCGCGGCAGGAGTCGAGGACGGCTGCGGCAAGATTCAGATGCCGGTCGAGATTCGCCGCATCAGTATCCTTGGCTCTTTTTGCGGAACGTATCTCCATGGCGATACCGGTAAGATCCTGAGCGATGGAGTCGTGAAGTTCAACGGCAAGTCGCGTGCGTTCTCCCACTTTTGCGTTGATCTTGGCTTTTGTTATCATCGCATTAAATCGTCTCGTGATCATCATCCGCACCGACAGAGCCGCCAAAACCGCAAGAAGAATGCCAATCACGGCAAGAAGACGTTTCGGTGTCCACCATGGCGGGTGGGAGATGATGCGCAGGTCGTCTGGATTGCGGATGACGACCCTGTAGCCGCTCGCGGGCGGGAAGAGAGAGTTCGGCCGCCAGTTTTCCGTTTCAAGTATGCAAACACCGGTGACTTCAATCCTGCACCCTACCGATATTCCGTCTGCCGCACCGGTGACCATGCTCGTATCGATTGGTAGAATGCGTTCTTTTTCGGAGATGAGAATGGTGCCGACATGATCGCCGGAGGATTCCAGTCCTATGACATTCCCTTTGATGCGGATTATGTTCCCGTGAAAGTAAGGATTCAGTTTCTGGCTCTTTTTGGTGCTGAAAAGCCGCTCAAAACTCATATCGCGAATTTTTTGCCGCGATTTAATTCGAAGATCAGATGACCTCCATTTGGCGCGTGAAAGATTAATGTTGAAAAGGTCGGTCTCGGGAAGTCCGGCAATCTCGATGGTGTCCCCATTTGACGGAAGCTTCTGGTTCGCGACCGCCGCAGATATCAGGTTGCCCTGTTCGGTCTTGATAAGCAGTCTTTGGGGGCTCCACGTCGCGATTACTATCCCTCGTGTACGGCGGATGCCGAGAGATTGTATCTCCATCGGACCCATCAGGGATACATCGTCAATCAAAGGGAAGCTGAAAACATCCTCATTCGGAGTGTTGGCGATTCTGATCGAGTCTTTATCCCTGATTTTGATTGTTCGCCCCATATGCCGTCGTCTGCCTATTGAGATGGGGTCACATATACCCGTTATCTCTATGGTAGAGCCGACCGATACATCGTTGATTCCTATCTGTGCGGATGTTGCGTATATCAGCCTACCGTCGCAGTTCAGGGCAAGGTATCTGAATTTCGCGTCGATTTCATCCTGGAAAATGTCGCGCAACGTACCTTTGATTGTCACCAGCCGACAGTCGTATCTTCCGCTAGCGAGTTCTGCGGCGGATACTGGTTCGGGCAATGGGGCCGAGGATTGCCCGATGTGTTCAATGGAGTCGCATAGCCCGACAATTTGATTGAAATTGTAACGGTGTGTTTTGCCTTTGATTCGGATACGTTCGCCCGAACGCAGGAGAAGGTTGCTTATCGACCTGTGATTGATTAATATGACGGAGCCTGTGTTGTCAAAGACGGAGAAGATAATCGGTTTGCCTTGAAAGTGGTGGGTCGTATACGATGTACATTTAAAATCAAAAGGAACGCCGGTTTTGCGCTCACGGTAGATGAGACTGAAAAGCTCAGACGCGCTTTCTGCTGCCGGTTGTGCGGACAGCCCGGTCAGCGAAGGTGCGCAAATGAATGCGAAGAGTAGAAAAAGTGTTTTCACGGGTGCATTATACCAAAATGTACCGGAACGTCCGCGTGAGAACGAATACTGGAGTTTACCGGTGACAAGACAAAGTAAATGCGACTACCCGCGAAGCGGGGCGTCGCATTTACTTTGT
>JAZOAC010000026.1:0-12063 GCA_045595285.1 Kiritimatiellia bacterium
GTATCAGTTTTGGTTGTGAAGAACCCGCAAAACAGAAAGCTGCATGCCGTCGATGTGGCAAAGTTCAATGCCCAATACGCCAACTCCCTCACAGTCAAGGACTCTGTCAGATTCCATGACCGATTTCTGATCATTGACCAGACGACGCTGATTCATGTTGGCGCATCATTGAACTATCTCGGCAAGAGGTGTTTTGCATTTTCCTCGCTTGATAAATCCAATATCCCCGACATCCTCGCCAAGATTTAATTAGTTGGTGATGAGAGACGGGGTAATGAGAGACGGGTTTGGGGTTTCGGGTTTTGCAACTGGAAACCAGGAATCAGAAACTCGGAACCTTCACTTCAAGTAATCATATCTCTCAAAACCGCCGCCTATCCATTGAAGATTTTCACCATTGCAAGCAGGGCCCCCACAGATTCCAGAAAATGGTGAAAATACCCTATTTGACATATAATGTTTTCTTCTATCTGTTCTTTCTTGTTTATTTAACCGTAATCAGCAATCCGCCGCCCTGACTGCGCAGAATGTCGGCAAATCCATCATTTCCATCGTATGAAAACAGCACGTTCCTGCCGCCATTAACGAACAGCGATTTGCCGCCCTCGCCGGAAAACTCATGTATGACGCCATCCACATTCACCGTCAATACGCCCGTGCCAGAAACCGTGAAGAAGAACGTTTTCTTGACGTTTGGACGCAACACGCCTGAAAGGCTCTCCCCGGGATACAACCTGACGCTCTCCGACGATAAGGTCGATACCACGTTTGATGATGCAGACTCAACGGCAAAGAAGCTTCCTATCTTTTCCGCGTACAGTCCTCTCCAGTCCGCCTCGACGCACCCTTGGTCGATCGTGCCGTTGGAAACTCGCGGTCTCCCCAAAAGATCGCAGTTGATACCGTTCGGCAGCGGATCAAGCGCTGACGGATAATTTGTAAGATAAAGTCCATAATCGCCACGGTCGATCCCGTAATTAGCCCCGATAACGGGAACAGCATCTACAGAATCGACAAACTGCATTTCATCAGTGGATACTTGCTTGCAGTTTTCATAGAAGACATCGGCGGAATTTTGATCTCCGACATAACTCGAATTCCACCAATAGCACTTATCACTACTCTTTCTTCCGTTAGGCACTACAAGACAATTCATCAGCCTCACCCATTTACATGATGCCGCAAGCATTCCCACGATCGTGCAATTATAGATATAGCATCGCTGATAGAGACAATAATCTCCACTGTGCCCTTCACCAATCAGACAGTTATAAAGATTTATGCCGGAGCCGACCGGGACAGACGTTGCTCTGTTCGAATAAAACCGCGAACGGAAAACGGCTTTGACATTATACGCCGTATAGCGTAATGAATCATTATTACTTAAAATGCAATCAGCCACAACATCGTTATCGTTAAATCCATAAACTGCACTACCGAAATAGGTAGCCTTGCAATTTCGAATCGTAAATCCTTGAATTACAGCGCCCGGATTGAGCAGAACACCGCGATGAGTCCCGCTTCCGTCAAGAATCGTCGCCTCGGCACCGGCATCACCTACGAGACGAACGTTGGACGCGATTTCACAACGCACCGGATCGGAACCGAAGCTGGCATCATTGTACTTGTTCTTATACGCTTCCTGATCATATTCAATTTCGCCGGATGCATAAGTTCCTGCAGCGGCATGCACCACATCTCCGGCATTGGTGGCGACCGTAAGGATTGCCGCCAATGTCTTCTTGGGAGTTGTTCTTAAGAATCCTGAATTGCTGTCACTTCCCGTATCATTACAGACATACCAGTTGTTATCGACGCACGGCACCACTCTAAACGATGAATTCACATTTTCCGCCGTCACCTCATACTCAAATGCCGCATCGTCCAGCATATTGGTGACACCGTTTGCCACCGCCCCATAATGCCTGACCGCACCAGAGCGACGCGAGATGACGATTTTCATGCCGATTTCCGGCTTTGAAACGCCCGGAGCGCATCCGGTAAATTGACAATCATATCCGTTTTCATCAAAATCGCCTATATCAATAACTGCCGGCCCCAAGAAAGGTTCACTTCCTTCAGATTTCTTGAATTCACCTGTAACCGTGTCATACACCCCATACACTCCATCAGCTGCGCGGTAGGCAGGCACATAGTTGCGGAGCGGTGTACCTTCATCCTTGAAATAAATATCGTTTATCCCGTTAAAGGATAACGAATACAATCTTGCTTTTGCAAAATTTGTCGGAATTCCTTTGTTGTTATTGGCAAACAGGTAAAAGTTTCGGCTATCGAGCGACCGAGTATTGGCAGCGTTTGAATTGTATCCATTACCGGTTTTCGTAGTAAGATTGGTGCAAAAATATCCACGATAGTCTTTTCTGAAATATGAGGCGGCACAATAATACCGATCGTCGAACGAATCTATAGAACATCTTTTACCAACTCCATACGGTGACAAGAAGCCTGAAACAACCAATTGAGCCTGTGAACTATTGTAGTGCATTACACCAAGCAACGAGTAGCAATAGAGATTCGTTACGCCAGCCGACTCTTCCGCATCGTCTGAAGCGGATAGAATACCCCACCATTCATTTTCCGCAGGAAAAGTCGGAAATGAAAACACACCTTTGGCACAACGTTTATTACTGGCAACCATACCGGTATCAATGTACTGAGTACCGGTAGCTTCAATGTATTCGACCGAAAAATATCCATCTGGAAGTTCAGTCGAAATACTGATCATCGGCATTATCGCAACGAAGTTCAGAACAACGTTTCTTAATTTATTGATCATTGCTTTTCTCCTTTCAGTAGAGTTTATCGTTTCGGCGGCAGTTTTGGTGGTTTATGGGATGAACGCTCCCACAACGGACGCTCGAAATTCCTAAGCGATGTCCAACGCTGCCCCTCATCACGGCCCAAATCGTTCAGATTGGCGAGACGAAACGCGAAAAGCCTGTCCGCCGCTGCCTGAAACGCGGCGTCGCTCTTCCCCATCCCGGCCAGAAGGAATCGGAATGTAAGAACGGAATTCTCGGCGCGCAGCACAAGTCGTTTGAAGCGCAGGGCGTCGGCCGGAGCGAGCGTTTTTTCCAGACCCGGCTTGAGAATGGCAAGTTCAGTCTCCAGATCGGCAAGCGTATGTCCGCCGGCGGCGAATTTGCCAAGTTCGCCATCGTCAAGGATATGGCGTACATTCAACTTCCGAAGGGAGTGCGTAGAAGCCAGGATTGCGCTTGACCGGGCTCGAACATGCGCAAAGTACGCTTTGGCCTCGGGTGCCGCAGCACCGAAACGGGTGAGAAATTCATCCAGAATTTCGTCGAATCCCCGATCTGGTCTCTGAGACAGGGAGCAGATGGTATAGTACTCGAGATCTGTGACCGAACGAGGCGTTCCGTCATACATCACACCTATGGCGCCGAATTTTACCGCCATCTTGAAATTGTCGAAGAGGTAGCGTTCAAGTCCGCGAGGGAATACGGCATCGTAGCACATGTAATTAGGTCTCAGATAGAATCGGCGCAACCCGGCGGCATACCACTGCTCAAGCTGCTTAAGGACCTCTTCCTTCTCCAAAAAGGGCGCCACGTAGGATATCGTCATGTGATCTCCATAGAGGAGCTTTTCGCGACGCGGCGGCTTGTGGTACATACTGTAAATGAAGGCGCACACATCCACGTCAGGACGCACTTTAAGCGCCAATGGAACGACCTTGTTGTAAAAATACAATACACGGTCTGTAAGATGATCCCCGAACACTTCACCTTCCATAGGCACATCCAGCTTCATGCATTCAGGACAGCGGCAGAATGTATGACCACCGTCATTCAGGCAGAGGTTCATACGCCGCGGCGCACCTTTGGCCACCCAGTCATCAACAACGGCCTGCGGAAGAGTGGGGCATGAATAGCATCCATGTATGCGCCGGGCCTGAGAATCCTTGACTCCGCGCCCCGGCTTGCCGTCGCGTACGAGGTCAGGATGCTCAATATAGGCAAACCACTCCGGATGATCCTTGAGAAACCGTCTCTGCCAGCCGGTGAAATTATGACCGGACTCATGACGGTTGCGGGAGGCAAGACGCATGCGCAGATACCACAGATCCATCGCCGCACGTTCTTCGGTGAAATCCTTGCGCGATATCTTGAACTCCTTGATGGCAGGGCACCTCCAATACCTCTTGAAGGCGCCGGGATACGACTTAAACGAGCATACTTCAAACGGAGGCGTGAAACTCCAACTCTCGCCTTCCTGAAGCTGCATTTCCTTCTGCTGCTGAAACACGGTATTCTCATCACCGGGGAAAGTCCACTTTATGCCAAGTTTCCTGTCGAGGAATTCATACACGGCAAACAGCGGTCCGCGGCTGCGCTCAACCCCGTGTTCCGCCGCCTCTCCCCAAAAGCAGAGGCGCTTTCCACTGACCCGTGCGCAAGACTCGAACACTTTCGGCGGCGGTGCATCCAGCGGCTTCTCGCCCACGGCAAACACGAATCCGTCGGTTTGCGGCGTGCGTTCGCCGGCCACCAGATTCAGATGCTTTTCCAGTTCCGCCGCAGCCATGACCGAATCCGCGTCGTTGGTGTTGCAGCACACCACACGGGCAGTCCGCAGATCAACGCGGAGCATCTTCATTCCCTTTCCGCAGTTCTCCAGCCATGTCCGCATTCTGGCGGAGTCGACCGGACTTATTTTGTGACCAAACCCGACACTGCCGAACATCGCTTTGTCCCTTGACGTGCAGGCATTGAAGGCGGCGTATCCGGCGTGAGGCGGAGCGACGGTATCCGTGTATCCGACCGAAAACGCGACCGGACAGGTAATCATGGATGCGAAGTTCACCCCATCGAAATACGGAGCGTTGCGTATGGCGGCGGCCTGGTTCTCCGGCTTCTGCGATTCCACTAGACGCGGCCATCCCGCCATTCGTCCGTCGATCAGATGGCACAGATGGGCAGTAAGCGCTGGAACTCCAAACATCGCCTTCTTGAATTTGCCGTTGATTGCCACCAGCGCCAATCCCATTCCGCCGCCCTGACTGCCCCCTGAATACGTGAATTCACCGGGATTGACGTTCGGCCGACGGCGAAGCCAGTTCACCGCCCGGTTGATCGCCAGGATTGCGCCGTAGTAGAAATAATCCTCGCGGCTTGATGCAATGCCCGACAGCGTATAGCGCGGATTCTTGGCCACCGGATACAGCCCGTTGTAGTATTCGTCCTCCTCCTTCTGCAGGGCGTTGTGCACTTTGCCGCGCTTCGCCTCGCCCGGCACCGGCCGGTAGTAATGGACGTTCATCATGAGCTCAACGTTTTTGTTTCCGCCGTTCCATGCCGGGGTTCCTGATGACGGCCCAGCTCCGGGAATCTTCACCTGTACGGGATACGGCGCGGACGCCATTCCATCCGGCTCTTTCAGGAAGCCATAGACTTTCCTTCCCTTTGGATCGCTGAGCGAAAGCAGGTAAACACTGCATCCATTGGTGGAAAGCGAATCGACACGCTCGAGCTTGACATCCTCGCGCACCTTGCGATCGTAATCGCGAACGGCATCATGCCAGAACTTTGCGAAGTCCGCAGGACACGGAGCGCCGCCGGAAATCTTCTCCGGGGAGAACGCCGCACCCCAGCGCTTGACGGTCTTGCCGCAGGTCACGGTCAAAAGCAGGAAGCCGGGAATGTCGCGTCCGCCCTCCACGGTAAAGTCGCGCGTCTTGGAAAGATCGACATCGAACTCGCGCAGAACCTTGCTGCCGAAATTATCGAGCCGCACATGCGCGATTCCGTTCGTGAACGCGGAACGCACATTGAACACGGCCTTTTCGCCGCATTCGTAAAGAGAGTTAGGATCATCGCACCAGACCGAGAACTCTTCGGCTTTTGAACCGACATTCTCGACGGCCTGTTTGTCGATGCGCGACTGGATGTCGCCAAGACCGGCCACTACGACGGCCGGAACAAGCATTAATGCGCAATGGAGCAAACTACGGATTTTAAGACAGTTCATAATTTTAAGTTCTCCTCGATGGATCAAAGCAGATCGAGCGCCGCGCGTTCAGTCACGAAGCACGGCGAATCATAGACGGGTATCCGCACGAAGGTGATGCCGTCGGCATGCCGTATCTGATTCTCCACCGGAATCTCATAGACCCAGCCGGTGACGAGATCAACCCATACCGGATCTTTGAGAAGCCGTCCTCTCCATTCAAAAATCTGTTCGCGCGTGGTCAAAGAATCACTCGGCTTCCCGGTTTGAGGATCAATTATGGCATCATATTCCACCCTCGTTCCGCCTTCACGTTTCGTGCATATCATCTTGCCTTTTTCCCAGAAGACGAAAAGCGGCTCTCCCTTGCGCGTTTGGTACTCAAAGAGCGCGATAGCGGGATCGGTTGTGGCTACCTTCTTTTCCGGAATACGCACAAGGTTGGAGTTGAACACCGACACCATGTTCTGAATCGCGTAATAGGCGCGTTTTACCTGAATGACATTATTCTTGGAATCAACCCGGAGATGACCCTTGCGGTTGCAGAACGGCACCTCAAACGTCGGCGGAGCATAGTTTATATCCACAATGCAGAAGAGTCCCGACTCCAGGTCATGTCCAAGATCGCCAAGTGCACGGCGCAAATCCCATTTTGCCTGACTCAACTCGCTCCATGGCATCCGCGCAAGCGCCAAAGTCGCGAGAAATTCGCTCGGCGCTCCGTTTTCGCCTTGACGGAGCTTTGCGTGCGGCGCATATTTTGCCAGCACCGCTTTACGCAAAGCATGTTCCTCGTACGAACGGTCGGGATTGAACGCATAGCCATGATAGACGAATGTATCAAAGAGCTTGACATCTTCACCCATCGGCTCTAAGCAAAGACCCAGACGTTCATAACCAGGGCTTGCGAGCGAAAGTCCGTGCAACCGGCAAT
This sequence comes from Kiritimatiellia bacterium, assembly GCA_045595285.1. Lineage (GTDB taxonomy): Bacteria > Verrucomicrobiota > Kiritimatiellia > RFP12 > UBA1067 > UBA1731. The sequence goes on from JAZOAC010000026.1 coordinate 6,926, forward strand.
CCGGCATATGCTTCTTGAGAATCTTCGCGCTGCGGACATTGAAGGCGGCGATCATCGGCGGCGTATTGATGTTGATCTTGTTGTCCGGCTCGTTCCACATAGCCCATTCCTTGACACGTCCTTTGAAGTGGTCGGCAAGGAAATCAACCCAGCGATCCCACTCCTTCAAGCCTTCGGGCGTATTGGGGATGCCGTCGGAAAGACCCGCTCCGCCCGCGCCGGGATAGATCGGATTGCCGTAGCTTAGCTCCAGAAGCGGCTCGATGTCGTGCGCCAGGCACCAGTCGACGATATGGTCGAGCCACGCGACATCAATTTTGCCCTTCACGCGTTCGCTCTTCGCCCAGCCGGTGAGGATGCGAATCTTGTTCACTCCGAGCGGCAGAAGATACTCACGGTATTTGTCGAATTCGGCGAAATCGCGATCGACGGGCGCACCGTCAATGGTAAAGTTGGAGTCACCAACCTCCTGCACGCTTTTCGGCCTAAGGCAACCAATCTTCTTCAACTGCACCTGAAGCTGTGTGGCGTTGCGGTCAGGACCGGTCTTAAGAAGCGGCGGCGCTCCGTATCCAACAGACGCAGCAAGCCCCAATAAGCCAACTATCATTGTAAGTTCTATTTTCATGTTATTTTCCTTTCACTTTTAATTGCCAGTTCCTTTAAGAAGCGCTTTAAGATAGCCGTTGGCGAAGAGGCAGAGTGCGGAGAGGTTTCTTTGTAATCTTTGCGGCTAAACATATTCGGAGTTCGTTCAAGTTCATTCAGGAACGATGCGACAGCGGCGGGATCGACAGGTGCACGCATTCCGGCGAATCCTCCCGCCGGACCCGCCGCCAAACGAAGACGCTCACTCGTTGAACGAAGCGCACCAAGGTGCAGAAGCATCGTCCAGCCGTGCGCGGCGGCAAATGAAGCGACAGTTGAAAGCTGGGCATAGTGGATTGAAAGTTGAGAAGCGTCATCAACCGAAATATCTACGACGCGGCATCCTGCGGCGGCGAACCGCTCAAGATCCTCCACCGTAACCTCATCCCCGGCATTCATCCTGAGTGAAGGAATGATTGAAAGCGGTAGGGCGCGTTGTCCCCAACGCGCCGCGGCGGGCTGAGGACAGCCCGCCCTACCAGACACCTGAAACCCATCCAATTCGCTCACGCCCACACACGGGCAAATGCACTCGACATTGAACGCCTTAAGCATCTTGGACGGAGTCCAGTCGGCAAGCGAAACATTTTCCACATTTCGCCACCACATACTTTCTCTGCTACTCTGCGACTCTGCGTTAAAAAGATCTAGCCACTCAATCTCCATCTTCGCCCATGCGAAGAGAGGATTGCCGACAAGCTTGGGAAGTGTCCGTTTCCATGCTTCCCACTTCTCGCATTCCGTCGCATCGCCCGTTATGAGGCGCTCCGGCTCTCCGCAGATGCGCATCGCACGATGCTTGTAGGGATCGGCCTTTACCCAAACTTCATAAAGTGAACCGAGCGGCTTGTCCTCGGCTAGCATGTTCATGTCGAGGTGATTGTGCCAATCAATGATCGGCAGATCCTTAACCACCGCATATATGTCATTAAAATTTCTCATTTTCTATCTCTCAAAGGGCAGCGAGGACGCTGCCCCTCCCGGACAAGACCGGACAGGGAGGGGCAACGAACACGACCGGACAGGGGGAGGGGCAACGTCCTCGTTGCCCGCCTTTCTCCCTTCTCCCATCTCTCAACGCTCATTATCCTTTCCTCGCCCCTCTCTCGCCAAGTTCTTCAAACAATGCAGCCTTACCTTCCATTTCCCTCTTCGCCGTACCGAAAAGGGTGCCACCGAAATATCCGGCAAAGCACACCGCAACCTGAATGAAAGTACCAGCTTCCCATGAAAGCCCCGTCCAGCATGTCTTCAGAAGAATGCCCGACACGACACCAAGCGCGAAGCAAAGATACACGCCATTTGCGTTCGGTCTGCGCCAGAGAATGCCGAATACCGTCGGGATGACAATCGGCACGCCGAAGAGCGCCATCAGAAGTTTGTTCGCCTCAAACGCGCCGCCAAGACGAGACACGAAAAGTGCACCGAATGCAATCAGCGCGGCAACCATCACCGTACCGATGCGTCCGACGAGCAGAAGCTCACGCTCCGATGCTTCCTTGCGGATGAGACGCTTGTAGATGTCCGTCGTCAGGACGCCGCTGGTCACATTGAATTCCGCCGCAAGCGTCGAAAGCGACGCGGCGAGCATTGCCGAAACCATCAGTCCAAGCATGCCGTTCGGCAAGAGCCGCGTACACATCTCAATGTAGCTGCGCTCATGCATCTCCGGCGGCAGATCAGGAAGGTATACGCGCGCGGCGACGGCGGGAAGGACGGCAAGGACCGGAAAGACGAAGAATATCGCCGACGAAAGAAGTCCCATCTTCACCGCGTCCCGCTCATTGGGAACCGACGCAAGCCGCTGCACAAACGACCAACTGCCGTTGTACTTGATGAACACGATCATGTAATAGGCCGCAAGGAACCAGAGTGTGCCGCGATGCCCGCCAAAGAGCGAGAAATGCTCCGGAACGGCACGGTACAGCTCACCCAGACCGCCGACGGCGTTCAGCGAAAGCGGCAGAATCGTCAGCGAGACGGTCATCAGCACCACGCACTGGATGATGTCCGTTACGATGACGCTCCACAGTCCGCCCGTCGTCGTATAGACGAGAACGACACCGGCGCCGAGCGCGATTCCGACCGGAAGCGACACACCCAGGAACTGCGAGGCGATGACTCCGAGCGTGTAGAGTCTGACGGTATTGTCGAGTATGCGGAACGCAACGCCACACCATGAGAGAAACTGCCGTACACCTGGCCCATAGCGGCGTTCGAGGTATTCGACGGGCGTAGCGAGGTTTGCCCGCTGCCAGCGTCTGGCGAAAACGAACGTGCCGAGCAGAATCGCAAAGGCCGTCGACCAGAAGACTGTCAATCCAACAAGACCGTCTTCATATCCAATCTGCGCATAGGCGATAAACACAAAGCAGCTGATCATCGCCATGTAGGAACTGATCGCCCCCATCCACCATGGAACCCTTTTGCCGCCTGAGAAGAAATCCCCCGCGTTCTTGACCTTCCGTCCCATGGCAACGCCGACGCCTATCGTAACAAGGAAATAGGCGGCGATCACCACCATGTCCAGCGTAGTCAGTTGGAATCCGGAGTTCATATCAGAAGTATCCGCCCTTGTCGATTATTTCGCTGATGGTATCTCCCTGACGCACCCACGAGAAGATATCGACCTCGTTTTTTTCAATACCTTCGGCGCGAAGAAGCACTTCATACGCGATTTCGCGCGGAATGCAGATTACTCCGTCGATGTCGCCCATGATGATATCACCGGGGCGCACCGTGACCTTGCCGATCTTGACGGGCGTCTGGTAATGCGTGATCATGCAGCGTCCGAGCGAACCGTTCGAGACGCGATACTTGTAGAACACGGGGAAGTTCTGCTCAAGAATCTGTTTCGTGTCGCGGATGCCGCCTGCGATAACTGCGCCGCGTATTCCCTTCGTGATTGCGGTTGCCGTCATTACGCCGCCCCAAAGCGATGCCTCGACATCTGCGGACGTATCCCACACGACAACGCCGTTGGGCTTGAAGTCGTCCAGCATCTGTGCGCGGAAGGTCATTTCGCCCTCGATCATGCAGTTCGGAGCACTCTTCACGGTGAACGCCTCGCCGCACACGACCATCTCGTCGCGCAAAGGCATGATGTCCGGCGGCAGGTTCTGATCCAGAAGACACGCCTCTCGCATCACATCATTGACGCAGCCCGTGTAGAGTTTCTCGAAGCGCTCGCAGAGTTCCTTGAGCGGAATCGGGAAGTCGTTCGTTGGAATGTGCTGACGTTTTTCGATCAAGCGGTCAAGTTTCATAAGTCCGGCCTCTTTGGCCTTGGTTCTCATATCTGCTAGGCTTGGCATTTTCTGTTCCTTTTTTAGTAAATGGTAAAGGGTGATGAGGGATGAGGGATGAGGAATGAGGAATGAGGAATGGGATTTAGACGCCGGCGGAGGAGAGAAAGCCTCCGTCCACGGGTACGGTTATGCCGGTGACGAATGAGGACTGGGAATCGTCAAGAAGCCAGTTTACGCATCCGAGGAGATCTTCAGCTTCACCGAAGCGTCCCATCGGCGTATGGCTCATCACCTGCTCGCCGCGGGCGGAGAGTCCGCCGTCCGGCGTCATGAGATAGGCACGTGAACGCTCGTTCACCATGAAACCGGGCGCAACCGCATTGACGCGGACCTTGGCCGGTGCCATGTACTGCGCAAAGAACATCGTCCAGTTAGCGATAGCCGCCTTGCTCATCGCGTACGGCGCGACACGGGTAAGCGGACGGTATGTGTTCATCGAACCGAAGTTGAGGATGGAGCCTCCGCCGGCCTTTGCCATCTGAAGACCGAAAATGCGGCTCGGAATCACCGTGCCAAGCGTATTGATTTCAAGAACGCTCTTGAATGCATCCAGATCTATGTCGAAAAAGCCACGGTCTTTGTTGAAGTCCGTCGTCGGCTCATAGTCCGCCTCGCTGAACCTGAGTCGCGTTGGCATGGCCTTTACGTTGTTTCCGCACGCGCCGTTGATGAGATAGCGGCACGGCCCCCACTCTGCGGCGATGCGTTCCGCAATGTCGGCGACCGCCTTTTCGTCGGTAACGTCGGCAGGCTCAATGCGGCACATTCCACCGGCGGCCTTTATCTCGGACGCGACTCGTTCGAGCTTCTCGCGCGTCCGCCCGACAAGCACAACCTTTGCACCCTTCTTCGCAAGATCAATCGCAATGCAGCTGCACAGCGTACCGCCGGCGCCGGTCACCACAGCAACCTTATCTGAAAAGACACTTTCCATCTTATATCCTTTTTGAGAAATCCAATCACTGAAACGCCCAGAAGTATAACAGAATGGAATCAGCAAGCCATCCCATAATGAAAATACAAAGCATCCCATTTGAGAAACGACATCAGATTCCGTCAGGCCACAGGACATTCTATCCTGGAGGAGATACATCGCATCCAGCTTGAACGCGCAAAGCAGATCCTTACGGAATCGGGTCGGCAGATCAAGTCGATATCCGACTTCTGCGGCTTCCGGAACCC
>JAZOAC010000027.1:0-80366 GCA_045595285.1 Kiritimatiellia bacterium
GCAGCGATTGAGACCGAAGGTCGAAATAGCCCGAGCATCGCGCAGGGCCTACCTTCGCTTCGGAGGGTATCTTGCCGAAGGCAACCCGAAGGGCGCACAAGCGGGTGCGCAACGTCGAGGCGTGGGTCTCTACTCTACAAAGCAAAGCCCATATCCATATCATGTATGTTCGCCATGGCGGCACTTGCATCCTCGCACACGGTCTTCGCGGAGGAGATAATCAACTTGGACGATATCGTGCTTGAAGGTCAGACGGTCATCGATGTGGCGAGCGGGGTGACAAACATCTACAGTGGCGTCATTTCCGGAAAGGGTCCCATAGACAAGAAAGGTCCCGGCAGATTGGTGCTTTCGGGCAGGAACACCTTCACAAGTTCTACCATTGACGGCGCTGGTGACAGAAAGATGGGCGTCAGGATACAGCAAGGTGTCATCGAGGTCGCTGAAGAAGGAGCGCTTGGTGTCGGGAAACTGTGGATCTGGAATTACGATACGGATATACTATCTTCGGTCCAGTTCACCAAACGCGATGCCGTGGTGACTAATGATATAGAGACGCGTTACAGTAATTCAAACGCAAACGGCAGCAATCCTCACCTCAAGGTGGTTGAGAATACTACATTTGAAGGGAAGATACATTCGGTCTGCAACAGCTTTTATTTCGGCAACCAGAATTGGGGGATGAATTCGTATGATTCAGCATATCCCACCAATATCGTTACAGGATCCTTTAGCACATTAGACTCTTCAGCGCCCAGAGGTGTGCATCTTTCCACGTATGGCGTCATTATTTTCCGAGGCCCTGTCTCCATACCGGCGACGATGACCGTCGGGGCGGGTGTCGGCCATGTCGGAACGCTTGTGCTTGATACAGAGAGCTATAAAGTACGAGCCACAGCTTTGAGGAGCGGAAATGTCCTGTGTAAGCGCGAAAACGTTCTCAACGGCACACGGCTATCATTGGCTCCCAAGAAAAATGATCCCGACAGACCGTTTCTTGACATGGGCGGCTTCAATCAGACGATTCAGTATTTCTCCGCGAACGATTATGTTGCCGGTTATGCCTCTGCAACCGGTGTCGGGTATGAGATCAAATCGACTGATGGCCCTGCCACTTTGACGGTCACGGGACTTCCCACCAGTGTTTCCTGCGACTGCTATTTTGCGATCAACGACAACATTTCGCTTCTTCTTGACGCCCATCCCGGCTATGTCTGCAATTTCGTCAAGCGCGAAAACGGAACGGCCGGGGAAATCGTCGTGTCCAACGGCACGTTTGCGGTCACGGGAACGGCTACATTCAAGAATGTGCCCAAGATAACGGTTGCGAAGAACGGCGTGTTCGATTTGCTGTCCAGCAAGGAGAATGCGCTTGCAGGTGTCCGCGGGTTGGAGATTGAAGGTGAGTTTCGCTCCTCCTCCAAAACCCCGTTCGGAGACGGCAATGTAAGCATTTCACTTGCCGATGGCGCCGTTTTCCGGTCGACGTCCGGTGCTCAGATCGCGAACGGCGGCGTAAGCTTAACCATCGGCAAGGGCGCTCTCCTGGACGTCGGCACTAAGATTGAAGTTGCGTCGCTGACGATAGACGGCGAAACGCTTGGAGCCGGCGTTTATGCGCATGGCAAGTATGAAGAGATTGCAAAAGATACGATAGTTGTAGTGACGTCCGTCAAGGGATCGTCTGAAGTCTGGACGGGCGGCGGAGCTGACGCAAATATCGCAACCGCGCTCAACTGGGAGGGTGGTGCCTGCCCAAATCTTGCCGACGGCAGCTCCGAGTGTACGTTTGCCACCGGCGGTGAAATGGCTTATATCGACCGGCTTGTGAAATTCCATGCCCTGAAATTCGCCGGAAGCGGGTTCTCGCTTGAAAAGTCCTCGCCCGAAGCGGTTGCGGGAATCGAGATTCTCGGTCCCTCCATATCGTTCGAACCGGTTGATGGCAATCCGGAACGGACTTTCAGTCTTGGCGTTCCGACGGTTGTGGCGGAGAAGCAGTCGTGGAACGTACCGGCCAATACCACGGTCAAGCTTAAAGACGGGTTCTACGCCACGCAGGCCGTGTTTAAAGGCGGAGACGGCAATCTGGAGTTTTCCGGCACGAATGTTTTCGACGGAGCGCTTGTGATAACGAATGGAACTGCAAGGTTCTCCGGCACAATAACCACTTCTGCCGACGTTGACAATTCTCCATATTCGGCGGACAATGCGATAATGTGCTATAACAGCGATAAGGAAGCGCGTTATGGAAAGGTCATTCTCGATAACGCCATTATCGAAAAGCCGTTTTGCGCCGTTGCGCCCCGCATGGAATTACAAGCGAAGCAGTATTTTCAGACAACGGCAAATTCCTCAAATGTCATACGCGGCGTATGGAGGACCCAGGAGCGTATCTGGCAGACGCTTAAGCTGGGAGCGAACTCAACCGTTGTATTCGAAGGGGGAGTTTCAAATGCCGTGCACACTCGCATATTGGGAGGAACGGTGTACATACGCAACAAGCCGCATTTCTATACCTATGACGGAGGGGACAACCTTAGAGGTTTCGAGCTTAACGATTCGGCAACGGTGTTCTATGAAGCCGCCGGTGGATGGTTGAGACTGTTCAATCCGCGTAATTGCACCGTGAATTATATGGTCTCACATGCCATGACCGGTGGATATGCGTACAACAGTTCTTCGGCCGCGGTATTCAACCTTAACGATACCACCCAGCGTTTTGACAGGGTTAAGTTGATATCGGATATGAAAATAAACGGAGACGAGGGCTCCGCGATTGAGGTTGCCGGAGCGGAGGAAAGCCGTATCGCCACGCAGGTAAACGGCGGCGTTTCCTTCCTGAACCTCGGCGCCGGTACGTTGAAGTTCGAGGGCGCCGGCTGCGCCTCGACGGGCGAAATCGTGGCGACCAACGGTACGGTTGTCGTCACCGACGGTGCGCAGCTGAAGAATCTGGCCTGCGCGACCGCAACCGGCAGAGGAGTGATCCAGATTGAACGCAGCGCCGAGAATGCCGCCGTCCAGGCGTTCGGAAAGGCTACGGACGTATATCTCGGCGAAGACGGCGTGATATTCGTTTCCACCGGATCCGTACAGCGTGTAAGGTATCTGTATGTTGACGGTGTGCGCATGCCCACGGGTGATTATTCCCATGCCAAGATCGCCGACGAAAACGTCAAAAGGCATTTTGCGGACACGACCGGTGTCCTGCGGTGCATCGGTATTCCGGGAATGAGCATAGTGATTCGTTAAAGGTGTTCCGACAATGAAAAGAGTTGCTGTTGCTGCGTTGTTCTGCGGGTTTGCTCCGTTGTTGGAGGCGGATGTATCCTTTGAAGGGAAGAACGTCGAGGTTGTGATCGCGCCGGACGCTCCGAAGGCGACATGGTTCGCGGCAGGGGAGATGACGAATTTCCTTTCGCGCGTCTTCGCCTGCGAAGTGCCGGTTTCCACATCCATGAATCCCGGGCGCGTGCCTTTGATCCTCGGCACGAACGGATGGAGCCGCGCGGCGGGACTGCGTCCTGAACTGCGGGCCCGTGACGCTTTTGCGATCGCCGCCGTCAAGGGGCGTGTCTTCATCACCGGCTGCGACAGCCCCTGGTTCGACCCCGCCTCCGTCATTGCCCGCGGCAAGCCGCGTCCTATCCAGTTCGGCGAACGAGCGACGGTCTTCGGCGTGTACCGTTTCCTTGAACGCTTTGCGGGATGCCGGTTCTACTTCCCCGGAGAACTGGGCGAGATCGTGCCCCGCCGGACGAGGATGTCGGTGAAGGACGGAGTGGACTGGGAAGAGCCGGCCTTTGCGGTACGCAGCGTTTCCGTCGGGGGAGACGGTGCCTGGTTCGGGCATCGGGAGGCGCGCAGATACGAGAGCGCCAAATTGCTCAACTGGCTCCGCCTACGGCTGGAGTCCGACCGCAAGCCTTTCGGTCACGGGCAGAACGGCTACAACATCATCGGACGCTTCAAGGATTCCCATCCTGAATATTTCCGCATCGACAAGGAGGGCAAGCGTGACTTCGACACCCGGGTGACCAAGACGCATCCGTTCTACAAGACGCGCCAGCTCTGCCATACGTCGAACGTCTGGAAGGAGATCGAAGAGGATGTTCTGAGCTATCTGCGCGGAGAAAGTCCGACCAACCGCCAGGTCCGCGGCAAGAGCTCCGACTGGGGGAACCGTTCGCCGTTCCATGACAACGGCATACGGAAGTACATAAACGTAATGCCGCAGGACGCAATGCCAAGATGCTGGTGCCATGGATGTCAGGCTGTCTATGACGACACTCTTGATTTCGCGAACGATCTCATCTGGCGCAGGACGGTTGCGCTTGCCGATAGGGTCGCAAAGGAGGGCTTCGATGCGCATATCTGTCAGATGGCGTACCGTCCGTACGGTTTGCCGCCCAAAGGCATCGACATACCGGACAGCATCGAGGTGCAGGTGTCTGTGGGCGGACCGTGGTCGGTCTCCAGACCGGAAAGCTTCTCCAATCAGGTTGCGCACGTGAAGGCATGGCGCGAGAAGCTCGGAAGACCGGTCTCGCTCTGGACATATGCGTGCAAGGCCTGCTGGTTCAAGCCGCCGGTCGCGCCGTGTGTGGCTCCGCGCGCCGTCGCCAGGTTCTATCAGACGGTTGCGCCGTACATCGAAGGCGCGTTCAATTCGAGCAGCTGTGAACGGTTCGCCTACCAGTATCTCAACTACTATGTGTTCTCCCGCATAGCGTGGGACGTGTCGGTCGACGTCGAGAAGCTGCTTGCGGAGCATCACAGGCTGATGTTCGGCACCGCGGCTCCGGAGATGGCGAAGTTCTTTGACAAGGTCGAGGAAGTCTGGATGGGCAAGGTCGTCATTCCTTCCATTATTCTGGAGACGATGCTTGGCGAACCGAAGGAACTGCGGCGCGGACCGTCTGTCGCCAAACTCATGGGCGAGATATACACGGCGGACTTTCTCGGCGGCCTTGAGCGCATACTCAAACGTGCCGCCGCATCGGTCGATCCCGAGAGTCTTGAAGGAAGAAGGGTCGCGCTCATGAAGGCGGAGATTTTCGATCCGATCGACGAAGCCGCCAGAAAATGGCGGCAGGAGAACGCCGATGCGAAGCGCGGAAGAGGCCGGACCGTGGAAAAGAAATGAGAAACGGAACCGATGTGGTATAATCGGCGGCCGTTAAATCAGGAGGTGTGATATGGCAATCGGAAGAAGAGATTTCATCGGCGGCATAGGTGCGCTGTCCTTCACTGGGTCGGCGTACCGGCTGTTCGGAGACGAGAAGCCGCTTTTGCGCATAGGCGTGATGACCGATACGCATATCGGCAGAACGAAGGCAAGCTGCGGGCGCGTGAAGCTCGCATATCAGCTCTTCCGCAGACTGGGTGCGGATCTGATGGTCAATGTCGGGGATGTGGCGGACTATCATTATCCCACGGGATACAGGGCCTATCGCGAAACGGTCGAGGAGGTCTTTGCCGGCGTTGCGGCGGCTGACCGTCCCAGGGAACTTTTTGTGTATGCGGCTCACGACTATTTCAACTACGGGGGACGTAAGAAACGGAGCCTCTGGTCCAGAGATGCGACGCCGGCGTTTGCCGACATGCAGCGTCTGATTGGCGCCGGGAACGGCCCGTATGCGCATGGGGCGGTCAAAGGCTTCCCGTATGTCGTTTTCCCGCAGTCGATGACGGAAGGTCTGGATCTAAAGCGGTGCGACAGGATGATCGCGGATGCGGTGGCGGCAAATCCCGGCAAGCCCGTGTTCGTGTTCGCGCACATCCCGCCGGGCGGAACGACGCGCGGAGGAGGCGGAAGCCGGGCAAAGAGGGAGATGCTCAACAAATATCCCCAGGTGGTGAACATTTCCGGCCATACCCACGGGTCTCTTGCAGATGAGCGCTCGATATGGCAGGGGGAATTCACCTCGGTCAACGCCGGGTGTCTTCAGAATTGGGGCGGCGGACTTGCGGGAAACAACGTTCCCCGCAATCAGAACTACGGTGTTGTGATCATAGATGTGTTTCCCGCCCGTATCGTATTCCGCCGGTTTGACGTGCGCGACGGCGAAGAGTCCAATGATCCGTGGATGATTCCGTGGCCTTTTGATCCGGCTGCGGCTCCGTACCGTGCTGCAGGGCGGAAAGAGAAGTCGGCAGCGCCGTCGTTCGCCGCCGGTGCCGTGCTGAAGGTTGAGCCGCGGGGCGACGAGGGCGGCGTGTCGCTTACGGTGCCTGTTGCCGGAGGCGTGACGCGTCCCTTTACATATCGTGTGTTTCTGGAATATCTCGACGGGAACAGGAAATGGAGATCGCGCGGAAGAAGGGATTTCTTCGGCGATGCATGGCAACGACCCCATGAGCGTCCTGAAAAGTATGAACTGGAGGTTCCGGGTCCATATTTCGATCCCGGTCGCAGATACAGGTTCCGCGTATTCCCTCTGAACTGCTTTGCGAAAGCGGGCTCCCCGATCGCGGTCGAGTTTACGGCTCCGGAATTCAGGTCGAAGAAGAAGCCGCAGGTCATATGGGAGTCGAACGATCCGATGAAGGATTGCCCGTTCCTAGCGGGTCTGTCGGGAAAGAAGTCCATGCCGATGAAGGACGGATTCTACGAGATGGGCGAGGGCAGCGCCCGGTTGGTGTTTCCCGATGGCGTGTGGAAGGGCGAAAAGGACGCCAGATTCCGGTTCGTCGCCGATGTCCATACGGTTCAGGGTGAGCACAGGTCGTGGAACATCAACCTCCGCAACCCGAACCCGCTGGAGAACGCGCACGGACGCATCCCCACGCCGAGAGGCGATTCCGGATCGCTTCGGTATGTGATTGATTTCGCAAAGGCCGACGAGGATCATTGCTACTATTTGCTTGTGCGCGAAGGCGGGGTCGGGAAAATCCGCTTCGACTATGCCCGGATAGAACGTATTCAGAATTGACGGCATTCCTCCCGGCGGTGTGACAGATTCGCCTCTCGGCATCCGGCCTCGGGTTAATGCCCTGTTCTTCGCGGTGAGCGTGAGGGTTGAAAGCGGTGAGAGTACGTGGTATCATACAGATGTTTTTGAGGATATAAATGGAAGATCAAGGGACGCACCTTTTGAGAAAAGCAAGATAAGTTAAAAAGAGGGGTTTGAAACGGTTGATTATTGCCAAGACTGAAATGTTGGATCGGTTCGCCGGCTGCGAGCGGCTTGGCTGCTTCGGTCCTTGCTGTAAGTGCTAATCGACTTTTACACGATGTGCTAATTGACTTTTAAACCGGGGTCTAATTGACTTTTCAACTGGCGCTATGTTATAATTGCTCGCAAAAAAAAAGTTTTGGAAGTCTTGTAATATGATAAAAAGGTGGCAAGAGCAGAGTCTGAAAACCGTTCTTAATGAGCGAAGAGGTGTTCACTTGACTGGCGCGCGTCAGACAGGGAAAACTACGCTTTCCCGTTTTGTTGCAGGAAATGGCGTGCGTTTTTTGACTTTAGATGATGAGAAATATCTGTCTGCAGCAAAGAGCGATCCGTTGAGTTTTGTTGAGCGTGGAAATGCAAGTACGTTTGTCATTGACGAGATTCAAAAAGTACCCGAGTTGCTTAATGCGATAAAGATGAAAATTGATCGCGATAATACACCTGGGCAATATCTTATTACGGGGAGCTCCAATCTGCGATTTGTGAAAGCGGTCAAGGATTCACTTGCCGGAAGATTGGGAAGAGTCAAACTTCGCACACTTTCTCTCGGCGAGATTCTTGGCGGTAAGGGTCATTTTCTCGATATGGCGTTTCAGAGGGATTTCTCGTCGTGTCCAATCAAACTGGACAAGCGCGAAATAATCCACTGTGCTTTTTGTGGCGGCTATCCCGAACCGTTGAATTTCTCCGTCCGTTCCCGAAAATCATGGTACGCGGAATATATAGACGATTTGCTGACGAAAGATATTCAAGACGTGACGGAAATACGAAAAGTCGACGCCCTCAAAAAGACGGCGTATTGGCTTATGGCTTATTCGTCAAAGCTGTTCGAGCTGAAAGATTTGTGTGCGGTGTCGCAATTGGGAAAAGAGACGCTCGGCAGCTATATAACCGCACTCAAAACACTTTATGTCATTGATGAAGTTCCGGCGTGGAGCAAAAGCGATTATGTGAAAATAGGGAAGCGGTCGAAATATTTCGCAGGGGATTCCGGCCTTGTCGCCAATTTGCTTGGATGGGACGAGAATCAAGTGTATTATGATGCCGACGATTGCGGAAAACTGATTGAATCATGGGTGTGTCATCAATTGTCCGTTTTGGCAGAATTAGACATTGGATATGAGATTTCACATTATCGTGACAGTGACAAGCGGGAGATTGATTTCATTGTTGAAGCAGAAAACGGAGAACTTTTGGGAATAGAGGTGAAATCGGGAACGGTTTATCCCGATGATTTCAAGCATCTGAAATGGTTTTCCAAAAATCTGGCGAAGACGCGTTTTACGGGAATAGTTCTCTATTCGGGGAATGATGTATTATCTTTCGGTGATGGTTTTTATGCCGTACCATTGGCACTTTTAGGTGTATGAGCACTTGTTTTTACAGTAAAGTCAGGTTGCAGACAGATGCAGGTGGCGTTATCTATCTTGGTTTTGATATAAGGAGCGGCAATGAATAGATTTGCTTATACAATAATTGCGTTAGTGTGTACTGTTCTGTGCGCCAACGCCTCGATGACTGAATTAGGGATCGATCTTCCTAAACAGGGAGATGTCAGGGTGCTGACCATTGATCCCGATGGCGGACAAAAGGTTTCGGTTTCCTTTGACGTTCCTGTATCCGACATTCAGCAGATATGGCGTCCTGACTATCAGCAGCCGTTTTTGGAGCGTAAATGGTGGATGACGGCGAACACAAGTTCGATGTGCGATATGCCGTATATGGCCTTTTTCAATCTTGCCGAGACCAACAGGCTGTCTTTCGGAGCGGAAGCGCTTGAATGGGATTGCCGCATTTCGTCCAAGATAAATCAGGAGAAGGGGGTGTATGCCGTCACATTGACTGTTGCAGCCGACGCTCCCGGAAAGATCCGGCCGTTCAAGGTGACGATAGATCGCCGTTCTGTCGTGTGGACTGATGCGCTTGCTGATTGGCGAAATTCCCTTTCGTACAGCAAGGGACGGTATCCCGAAGCGGCATGGAAACCGGTGTATTGCACATGGTATGCGGTGCATGCCGCACTCTCTCAGGATTGGGTGGAGCGGACGGGTGAGATTGCCGCGAAGCTGGGTTTTGGCACGTTCATTCTTGATGATGGCTGGAGCTATGACGAATCTAAGCGCGTCAATCCTGACAGCATCAAAGAATGGTATCGTGATGTCGGCAAGTGGGATGGTTTCTCACTTGAGAAATTCCCGGATTTCAAGGCGCATCGTGAGAGAATGCGTGCGTTGGGGCTCAAATATCTTGTGTGGGTGTCTCCCTATTTTATAGGGACGCGTTCACCGGCCTATGCCAAATGGAGAGGCAGGCTTGCCGGACAGGAGCCGTTCGAGGGTAATGTTCTGACAGATGTCGCAGATGCCGAAATGATGGAGTCTGTGACGGAACAGCTGGTTCGCCTCCTGAAGGATTCCGATCTCGACGGATTGAAGATCGACTTTTTGGACTACATAAAACCGTCGGTCGAAAAGCCCCGTTCCGGGTTTGGGTATCGCTATGTCCGCAATCTCATGAACAGGCTTAAGTCCGTGAAGCCGGATGGGCTTTTTGAGTTCCGCCAGAGCTACGCAACGCCGTTGACTCTTGAACTCGGTACGCAGTTCCGGGCGGGAGACGTTCCTTTCGAATGGCTTTGCAACATTATGCGCATAGCCCAGATACGTCTTGCGGTAGGCGATGGTGTGCCGGTTCATGCCGACCCGATCTTCTGGTCGCAGCATGAAACCAAGGATAATATCGCCCGTCACTTCATGGCGGCGATGGCCGGAGTGCCAATGGTTTCGATGGATTTTGAGAGACTGCCTGCTTGGCAGAAGGATGAAGTTGCCAAGTGGATGCGTATCTATTCGCAGCGGATAGAGCCTTTTCAGAAGAAAGGGCGCTGGAATATGGTCTATCGCAATGGCTCGCTCGCATACGTGACAAGCATCCATGGCGATGAGGCTTTGGCCATAGTTGTAGATTCGAGCACGTCTTTAAAGTCGTTGGATTGCGATCTTGCCGGAAAGCGGACGATCATCATGAATCTCGGATACGCTCCGGTCTGCATACAGGGTACGCTGGCTGCCCCTGCGCAAGCTGTTATTCCGCAGTAGAAGGTTAGGGATGTGTTATCCGAAAACCCTGAAGAATCAAGGAATAGAGAATCGTGGGGAAATCAAGGGGCATATCCTTCGAAAAAGCAAGATAAGTTAAAAAGATGGTTTAATATTCAATTAATTAAACACTTTCTCTCGCTTTTGAAGCCCTCCCCCACACACAGAAAGACTGCCGCGACGGTATGATGTGTCCGGAAATCCACATAGATCCTCACAGATTGATTCGCGATGAGCTGCCGAGGATCGACATATTCTCTGCCGAAGAAAAGGCACGGTTTGTTGAATGCCAGAATGTGTTTACGGAGCACATGAAGGAGATAGTGCCAGGAACAGGTGCGTACAGGCGCGAGCTTGAGCGGCTTGGAATCGACTTGAGCTGGAAATCTGCGCAGATCGAGGGAAACACCTATACGTTGATTGAGACGGAAACTCTGCTCAATTCTGATCGGCATTCCCTTGAAGATTGTCCATGAACGTCTCTATAACGCCGCTTTGAGTGATTTGCTGTTGCGGCGGCGCGGATGTGTGGTACTATTGCCGCTGAGTTGGATTCTGCAGAAAACGGGAATGGCTCTCAAAATCGGCAAAAATAATCTAATAATGAAACTCTTTTCATGGTTCTTCCCCGATTATTCCGGAACTGGCAAGGGTGGGGAATGTCATCGGGTGGTGTGCTTCGCGTCTTCTGTGCTGCGCTGCCTACGGTATTCGGACATCGTAACGCCTGACATTTTCCGGAATAGGTTTTTCGGGCTGTTCTCGCTTTTGAATCCGCACATTGAGATTATGCGCGCGACAGGATAGGAAGTTGAGGAGAGAAGTCTCTTCATTTCCTGTATGCGCCTGCCGCGGATCGTCTGAAGTATGCTTTCTTTCCGTACCTGACGGAAGCGAAGGGACAGGAGACTGCGCGATACGCCGGCATGGGTCACAACATCGCTAACCGAAATTCCTCTGCAGGCGTTCCTGTCTATAAAGTCCACCGCACGCTGCACAAGAAAACCCGAAGGCGACAGGGGGCGTGTCGACCCCCGTTCTGATATGCCGCCAATCTTGCATGCCATGAACTTCGGGCGTGAGGGGGAATTTCGGTTCATGATCATCTCGAGCGTCCTTGCCGCAAGAAAGCCTTCACCCTCGAAATCCGGCTTTACGCTCGAAAGCGGCGGGGAGACGAGATTGCACATGAGTTCGTCGTCATCAACGCCGAGTATTGATATCTGGTCGGGTATTGAGATCTTGCATCCGCCGCAAGCCATTGCCGCCCTGACAGCACAGGCGTCATATGCGCAGAACAACGCGGCCGGCTTAGGAAGGGACGTCAGCCAGGCTGCAAGCTTTGCGTTGTAACTGTTTTCATCAGCGGATTTGCACTCGAAAAAGATACAGGTGCGTCCCATGTGCTTGAGCTCTTCGCGAAAGGCCTTCCCCCTTGCGATGCTCCAGTGCGGGCTGTTCTCCTGCGGCAGAAAGGCGAAACTGGAGAAGTTTCCAAGCGATGCGAGATGCCTGGCTGCGGATATGCCTATGTTTCGGTTGTCCACGCGAATGTATGTCCGTGGAGCCGTTTTGTTCGGAGCGGATCTTTGGGGCTCTGAATCCATAAAAACCGCCGGAAGGTCGAAGGACAGGAGCGCATTCTGGATTGAAATGTCGGAATTGCCTGCGTTGACGTTTGCCAGGAGACCATCGAAGCTGTTGATGTCCAGATGCTTCAGCAGTTCTGCCGTATGCTCCTTGTAGCACTGAATCAGTCGGATGCTCCAGAGGTGTGACGTTCCGATGAAACGAAGTATGCCGGACAACTGCTGGCGTCCTGATAAATCATTCATCTCAAGCACGATAAGAACTTTCTTCGGTGACTTCATGCGTCTATTGTACCATGAGGTGTGTTTTTTGTGTTGTCAGAACCGATATATTTCTTTTGTCGATTTGAATATGAGCGGGTCATTGAAAAATGATACTATATGTGACATGAAAAACGTTAAGACCAGGTATGATATTCTTGATGGACTTCGCGGAGTGGCGGCGATTCTCGTCGTCGTCTCCCATGTGTGCGAATGCTATATGCCATCGTCGCGGATGTGGCCGCAGTGGGTGGGGCATGCACACCTTGCCGTGGATTTCTTTTTCGCCCTTTCGGGTTTTGTGATAGCGTACGCCTATGATGACAGATGGGGGAAGATGTCGTACTGGGATTTTGCCGGGCGGCGGCTTTTGCGTCTGCATCCGCTTGTAGTGCTCGGATGTGTTCTCGGATTTGCCGTTTATCTCATATATGGAAAGTGGGTGGATCCGAACATGGCGCGGCTCCCCTTGTGGATGGCGGGACTGCTTTTCGCGATGACGTGCTTTATGCTACCAGTGCCGCGCGTTGTCGGCGGCGTTGCCGTATTCAATATGAATCCGTTCAACGGACCCAACTGGTCACTCACATACGAGTATGTCGCAAATATTCTCTACGCGCTTGTCTTTAGGCGTCTCGGGAAGCGAATGCTGGCTCTTCTCATGATCATTGCTGGCGTTCTCAGTGTATGCTTTGTGATGAAGTTCGACATATGGGGCAATCTTGCAGGGCGCGCCCGGTATTCGCTGACTGCGGGCTTCGGCCTTACGTGGAGTGCCGGCGGCGTGTACGGCGGATTGATCAGGCTTCTCTTTCCGTTTCTGATGGGCATGTTCATCGCCCGCAGCAGAAAGTTCCTCCGTCTGCCTCATGCGTTTTGGCTTTGTTCCGCTGCTCTTGTCGCCGTCATCATGGTTCCCCGTACCGGAATGTTCGCCAAAGGCGATGGCTGGACATATCAGATGGCGGATCCTCTGAATGGGATTTTCGAGCTGTTCTGCCTGTTTGTGGCGTTTCCTCTCATTCTTTGCGTCGGCGCTGGCGGCGAGGTGAAAAACGCAACGTCGGTGAGGCTGTGCAGGTTTCTCGGCGCAATTTCCTATCCGCTCTACATGGTGCATTATCCGTTCATCCACATCTACCATGCATGGGCGGTCGACAACGCGCTGGCGTATCCGTTGAGCGTACATGTAGCCATTGCCGCAGGTTTTACATTGGGATCGATCTTCCTTGCCTGGCTTACGCTTAAACTGTACGATGAACCGGTTCGTCGCTGGTTGAGCGGAAGAAAACCGTGAATCACCAATTTCATAAGCGGGGTGAATATAACATGAAGAAGATATTGTATTTAACGGGCTTTGCGGTCTTTGCGGTCGCTTCGTACCATGTAGTCTTGAAGTTTGAGCCGGTAAAGCCGCCGCCGCGGCAGATCGCACCGGATGACGGTGTGGTTCCGCGCTGGGAAAAGCCTAAGACCACGCGTCGCTATCTGCACGGACCTCTCTCCGAACGTCTGCTTACCTTCTGGCGCGAGGGTAAGCTCGTGTTCGCTGAGAATGAACACAATGCAGACTGGCACCTTCCATATTCGAAGCAGTCTGCACATGCGGCATGGCTTGTGCGCGGGGATGGAACGCCGTTCGACTTCAAGTCCGCGGAATTGAACGTCACCGCCGACGGGGCGCCGGACCATTCGCAGTCATGGTCGGATGACGGTGTACGTGTCGGTCTTTCGGCGTGTTCCCCGTTCGGGAGGAAACCTTCGATATTCGCAAGGGCATCGTTTGCGAATGAAAGCGGGGCCCCGGTCGAGCGAGAGTTTCTCGTGCTGTTGAGATGTGCGCCGGAGATGATGCTCGTCCATTCGGGCCCGGATGTATATTCGTTCTACAGGGCCGACGTGGATAAGTGGATGAAAATAACGGCGGCGGACTGGAGCCGAAGAGGAGATGCGTTCCGGAGCGGAGACAGGTTCGTGTCGTTCGGCGGAAAGAGCGTTGCCGGGTTTTCATGGGATGCCGAAAAGGGAGGCGTCAGGTTCTCCGTACAGCTCAAGCCCGGCGAGAATAAGACCGTGGATTTCATCCTTGGCCGGGGCGAAGAGCCGTCCATCGGCTATGACGCGGCGCGTTCGTCGATGAAGGCATCGTGGAAATCCGAGCTCTCCCGACTTGTTCTGCCGGAGACGGCCCGCCGCGACCGGGAACGCAGAAAACTCGTGCGGCATCTTGCGGTGCAGATGCTTCAGTGCATCGCTATGCCTGCGAACGGCGCGAACCATGTGCTTCCGCGTCAGGGCGGACTTCAGCGTCTGGTGTGGCCCGGAGAGTCCATCCATGTGGTGACAGCGCTCAATCTCATCGGACTTTCCAACTATGCAGACGAGATATGCGACTTCTACATGACGCATTGCGTAAAGAAAAACGGCGAGGCGGGTTCTTTCCGCAACAACTGGGCGGGAGATACGGCCTATGTTCTGAGGATATTCGCGCAGCACTGTGTCGCAACTCGCAACACCGCGATGTGGAGGATGCATTCTGAAAAGGCCGCGAAATCCTTTGCATGGATCAGGGCGAAACGCACGGCGGACGGACTCTTCCCCGCGATGAAGTCTACGGATTCCCATTCCGGACTCCAGCATTGGGGGCATACGGACCTTGTTAACATGGAGGCGCTCGAATGGTATGCAAAGGCCTGCGAGATGTTCGCGGAGACGAATGCCGCAGAGGTTCGCGCCGAATGGAAGGATTACCGCGCAGCAATGGTGAAGATACTTGACGGCTGGAGAGAGAAGTCGAAGGGTAAGGACGAATTGTTCCTTCCGATCACCGCAACCGGCGAAAGCGAAGAGGACCTCGTGAACCAGGGGTTCTTCTACTTGCACCCGGCGGGGTTTGCGGAAAGCGGACTTCTTACGACGGACGAGCTTCTGCGTCTGCGCAAGAACATTCTGCGCCGCGGCTTTGCGAACGAAAACGGTTTGTACATGCGCCACCCGTCGCCGGTGCCGGAGTTCAACAGGCACATCTGGTACACCACCTGGAGCGAAAAGCAGTGGATGGCGGCATGGATGCGCGCAGGGAAGTTCGATCTCGCGGAACAGGCGCTGGAGGCTACGCTCAAATATTCCGTTTCGGATGAGTATATCGTCGGTGAACGCTATCACGACACGAATCCGTGGTATTTCCCGTGGAGTCCGAACGCCTCCGGCTCAGGACGCATCGTACAGATGCTTTTCGATTGTGTTGAACGCTAGAAGAAAGAGGATTAAAACATGAAAGTGAAGTATTTTATTCTGTTGGGTTTCATTGGCATCAGCATTGCCGTAACTGCTTCCGAAATCGAGTATTTTGCCGATGCACAGAACGGCAATGACGAATGGGATGGTTTGAGCGAGACGTTTGTTTCGGGGAATACAGGCCCTAAGAAAACGGTCGGCGCGGCCGTAGAGCTCGCGAATGCGGACGGTGTACCGTCCATCGTTACTCTTCTTCCCGGAACTTATGACAGGGGCGAGTATTTTGCGGGCGGCATGACCAACAGAATAGTCATTACTCAGCCTCATCTGAAGATACGCTCGAAGGAAGGAAAGAATACCGTATTTCTTTCGGGCAATCATGATCAGACTGATGCGCATGGTCTCGGTCCGTCGGCGGTTCGCGTGGCGTATATCGCGGAAGATTTAATGGGAATGGGGAATAGTGATGCTGATATTCAGGCCACGAATGTCGTGTTCGAAGGGGTTACCATATGCAACGGTGCCACATTAAAAAGCGATGGCGGTTCGTTAAACGCTTCAGCCTGTGGCGACGGCGGCGGAGTCTACTGCAGAACACCGGAAGGCGGCGGAGCTTCACTCCTGATTGATTGCGTTGTGTCCAACTGCTCGGCTTTTGCAAGAGGAGGCGCTCTTTTCAGACAGAATGCGTACCGTACTCTTTTTGTCGACAACTATGCAGGCACAGGCGGTTCGGCAATGGCTTTCGGTTCAATGGCGTTTTGCGTCGTGGCGGACAACCGTGGAGAATCGACAACATACAATATGAGAAGGGCGGTGAACTGTACTTTTGCCAATAATGAAAAATATGCGTTCATGGGCGGATATGAGATGTATGTGTTTAACTGCCTATCATTCGGCAACGGCAATAACGGTAGCAGTCCAAGCGGCAATGCGCATGTGTACTATTATGACTCTGTTTGCGCTTCTCCGATGAGACTGTTGGACGGACAAGACAAGAGCAGTCTTGTTTCTGATGCGGATCCTTCGTGGTTCGCGCATTCGCCAGACTTCGGATGGCAGAATCTGGTAGGAAGCCCGGCGATCGGAAAAGGACAGGGATATCGCATTCCCGAGAAGGCCCTTCGTCTTCCGCCTGGGTATGTTTATTGCGATTTCACCGGAGATCCCGTCGTGACATCCGGCAGGGTCGATTGCGGCGCAGTGCAGTCCGATCCGCTGATGAGGTGCGTGATAGAAGGTGCGGGCGGCGGAGTTTCCGTCGAAGGGGCGAATGTCGGCACGAACATTTTTGCGGATGCGACCGAAATTACGGTTGTCGCCACATCCGCCAGAACAAGACCGTTCGTTGGTTTTGAAGTGAATGGAGTGCAACATCCCGCTGTGTCCGACAGGTATACGCTTCAAATCTCAGATAGTTCGGCGACGATCCGCGCAATCTATGGGAAGACATGGTATGTGGATGCTGAAAACGGTTCGGATTTCAATTTTGGTGGATCTGCGGACAATGCACTGAAGACTATTCGTGCTGCAACCACGAATTCGATTGCTGGGGACGTGGTGCTGGTGGCGGCAGGAATCTATGGAGAGTCAGAAGGGATTCAGTTCCACACGAAACCTATCGATGACGTCAAGACGAGCCCGATAAATGTCGGGTCGCGTGTGCTGGTGCCCTATAACGTGACAGTAAGGTCGTTGAAGGGTCCGGAGAATACGATCATAACCGGACGTGCGGCGACATCGGATGCCGATGCATACGGCAATGGTCCGGATGCAGTGCGTTGCGCGATGCTTGAAGGGTCGGGCTCCGTTCTTGACGGTTTTACCCTTACCGGCGGACATACCTCAACGGGTTCGGAAGCCAGGGACGACAATGACGGTGGGGCCATAATTGCGCGTACTGGCGCAGTCGCGAAGAACTGCATCATCACAAACAACTTTGCCGCCCGCAGCGGCGCCGCGCTGAAAACGACGTTGATCGATTGCAGGATATTGAACAATACAGCAACGGTCAGAGCTTCTGTCGGGCGCGAGTGCGGATTCTACAGATGCATCATCGACGGAAACGTGGGAGGCGAGCAGGCGATGCAGTATTTCTATGATGTCGATTCCTGTACCATCGGCAAGGATAATCTTGATCTGAATGGAGGCAAAGGCGCAATACTCGGCTATTATGCGAGCCAGAACTCCAAGATAGCGAATTCGGTCATTTTAGGTTCTTGGCTATCTAAGGAACCTCATTGTACGATTCGGAATTGTGTGTTCGTCTCAAAACCCGCGAACGTTTTGCAGGAACATATTGCTGATTGTATCGTGACAAATCTGGATTCTTTGGCTTTTGATTCCGAATACCATCCCGTGATCGGCGCAAATGTCGCGATTGACATTGGCGATGTTTCGATTGTTTCATATCGGATTGATGACGCAAAGGATCTGCTTGGCTGTCAGCGCATCATGAACGGCCGCATGGATGCCGGCGCGGTTGAAGCCGATTGGCGTCCCTTGTATGCAAAATACCTTGGCGGGAGAAGACTTGTCGTGACTGCTGTCTCTCCTGAGGTGCGCGCAACCGCCGCCAATCAGGTTTACATACCTGTTGGGTCAGTGGATTGTGTATTGCCTCTTGCGGATATGCGCAACAGTTGGTTCTATGTTGATTTTGACGTGATAGGCACCGGAGCACTGAACATCCATGTGGATGGTGTTTTGGCAGGCTCATATTCGTCAGGAAGGCGGCAGGTGAGATTTTCAGCCGGATCCGGCAGAGTCTCTGTCAGAATGGAATATGTTCCTGGCATGGATGACGAAGGCGGTGTTGTGATATATGCCGTTCGCGAGGTTGTCGGAACGGTCATTCTGTTCAGGTGATGGAAGAGTTGCCGAA
The DNA here is from genome assembly GCA_045595285.1 of Kiritimatiellia bacterium. Taxonomy (GTDB): domain Bacteria; phylum Verrucomicrobiota; class Kiritimatiellia; order RFP12; family UBA1067; genus UBA1731. The sequence goes on from JAZOAC010000027.1 coordinate 18,254, forward strand.
AAGTAACAAGGAAGGACCCATTCAATGGAGATGAAGAATTGTTTTTGTCTGGCGGCGTCAGTTTTCTTTATGTTGCCGCTGCTTGCGAACGAGACGCAGTTGGTGCTCAACGGAGGGTTTGAATCCTCCATGAAAGGCAAGGGGTGGCATCTGCCTGTAAAATGGAGAGTGGCAGATGGAATAGGACGTAAAGAGTCCTGCGCGCTGGTCTGGGAGAACGACAGCCCCGAAACGTTCAGTTTCCCGAAACAGAACATTCCGATTGGCCCTGGCACACGGTATACGTTCGGCGGGTGGGTGAAGGTGGTGAAGGGCAAGCCCAAACCTCAGGTGTGCCTAGGATGGTGCGATGCTTCCAACAAATGGATATCATGCGCATATGCTACCCCGGTCGCCGACAATGACGCCAGCACTGACGGGTGGACACGTTATGAAGGCAGAACTCAGCCAATGCCGTCCAACGCCGCGATAGGGATGCTTCACTGCCATATGCTGCGAGGTGAGACAGGGCAGGTGCTTTTTGACGATTTCTCGTTAATGGAGGAAGGCACGGAGACGATTGCATATCTTGCATGTTCCGCAGTGAAAAACTCATTTACGCCTGCAGACGGAGCGATCCGCTTTGTGGCTTCTCTTCAGGTGAATACCGTGAAACATCCTATGGATGGTCTGAAGGCGGAGTTTGTCCATAAGAACGCATTCGGCGAAACGGTGCGATGCCCTGTGGACAAGTTTACGTCCGATCTGGCGGAGATCGTCCGCGATGCTTCGGAGTTTTCAATGGGCACACAGCATGTGGCTGTCTGCATCAGTGAGCGTACGACGGGAAAGGTGATTGCCGAGAAGATTCGGCGCATCGTCAATACGGAACGTCCTGTGCCCAGGCGTGTTACGTTCGATAAATTCGGGCGCACAATTCTGGACGGCAGACCGTTTTTCCCGCTAGGATGCTTTACCGGTCGACTCTCCGACGATGATATTGTGCAGTATAAGAAGGGACCTTTCAACTTTTTCATGCCGTATAACACGGTCTCTGAGGATGAGTTGGATCGATATCATAATGCGGGGCTGATGGTTGTTCCGTGCGTGATGCACAAGGTTCACGGATTGCGCTATTCGGTGGTGAGTGCACACAAGACTGAGGCAGAGAGTCACGCATGGTTCCGTAAATACGTCTCAGAAGTGGGTAAGCATCCAGCGCTTCTCGCATGGTTCCTTGTTGATGAGGTGCCTCTTGCGTTCGTTCCTAATGTCGCGGGCGTAAACGATCTCCTTGCGGAGATCGATCCTGATCATCCCACATGGGCCGTAACAGACAAGCCCAATCATGTGCGTGCTCTCCTTCCCTGTTTTGATGTTGTCGGGATGGATCCGTATCCGATAGGGAACAGGGGGAGGAGCATGGAGGTTTCGGTGTGCTCAGGCTGGGCGCAGAAGGCGAAAGAGGGGATGTTCGGCTTGCGTCCAATGTGGCATGTGCCGCAGGCGTTCAATTGGGGCTGGTACCGGAAGGAGGATGTCGGCAGGGAGGACGTGCGTATGCCCACACGGCAGGAGATAGCCAATATGTCATGGCAGGGTGTCGCGGCGGGTGCGAACGGACTATGCTTGTACTCCTTCGGCATCATCAGAAAAAAACTTCAGGGAAAGGAATTTGATGCGGCTTGGGGCAATGTGTGTGATGTGGCGAAGGAAGTAAAAAAGATGGAATCCGTTCTCCTGTCCGCTGACAGTCAAATCGCCGTTGAAAATCCGGATAAGGAAAGACTCGTCGTACGCACCTGGCGACATGAACGCCGCGATTGGGTACTGGTCGTCAATCGCACGAGGGAACCGGTGAAAACGTATCTTTCTTTGCCTCGTGAATTTGCCTCACTTGAAATATCGGCGGGAGAAGGTGTCTCTTTGGACGGCAAAACGCTGAAAGTGGACTTTGACGGTTTCGGGTATGCGTTTGTATCTTTGACGTCTGGCGAGGTCTCGTCATTGTTGCGGAAACAGCGTTTTGCGGAACGCTTCGATTCGCTGATTGCGATAGGTGCGCCGTCCAACCGCATTTCGGCGGCGGACTGCGGGCTGGTCAATGGCTATGTCACATTCAACGGTTGGATTGAGGACGTTGCGGAACTGCGCGGATTCTTCTCTCCTCCGTACTATTCCGCACGGTTCAACATGTCGGTGCGTTTCAATGGTGAAAAGGTCAAAGCTTCGTCGCATCTGTGGCGTCCGGAGGTGCTGACGCGCACCGGTGCCGCTGGCGCGTGGAAGATCGAAAGCCTCCTCTATCCTGTTGCCGGAGAGAGGGCGGGAATAATGAGGGTTGAAGTCGAGAACGCATCTTCGTCCGAGCAGGATCTTCATGCCGAGTTCTGCGTCACGGGCGGTGTGAACATTCTGGAGAAGTGGGGGTTTGTGAAACCATATCACCAGAAGCCGGTCGAACCGCGATTAAAGGATGGCTCCATAATCTTGGAGGGAGAGGTCGATGATGTGCAGCTTGCGGTCGCGTTGCCGGATGGAAGCAAAACGTATCGTCTGCGCAACGTGAAGTCGGGCGAACGGAAAGTCTTCTATGTGAGTCTGGCGATTGGACGGAAGGGGGAGGCGCTGAAGTGCGCGAAGCGGTTGCTCTCAGATCCATCTTCTGAGATCGAGCGTTCAGTCTCTGATTGGCGACGGCGCGTGCGCGGACTTTGCGAACGAATGCCTGCGCTTGAGACGGACTGTGTGGAACTTGAACAGCTTTATTGCCGTTCGCTTCTGCATCTTTTGCTGAACGAATGGAGCGTTCCGGAGTTCAAGTTGCGTCCGTACTATGCTACTGGCGGAATGAACGGTGGTTGTGTATGCAACTACCTTTGGAACTACGGTGAGATATACCGTCTTTGGCCGATGCTGAACCCAACGGCGGCAAAGGCGCATATCCGTGCGTTTCTTTGTCTTGATCTGACAAACTGTTATGCATTCGACCCGATCAGACTTGAGGCGCTTGGACCATACTATCCTATCAATCATGAGAAGATACTTCTTCTCGCGCATTCATATGTGCTTGAGACGGGAGATAAGATATTTCTCAATGAAATGCTGGATGGCAAAACCGTAATCGAACGACTGGTGGATGCCGCTTTAGTTCATGATGATTTGTCGAAGCCGGCAGTACTGGTTGATTACGGTAACGGGAATCACCATCTTGAACTGAGGAAAGAATATCGTTACGACGGGATTATTCCCGACATGAACCTTCGTCGTGTTGTGTGCTTCCGTCTTGCTGATGAGCTTTGCCGGATTGCCAATTATGATCCCAAGGTCGATCTTGTCGCCCGTGCTACCGCGCTCAGAAAACTTGTACGAGAGAAACTGTGGGATGCCGATGCCGGATGGTTCGACAACATAGATACGAACAAGGGCTGCAAACGCGACCGTCGTTGGACGATGCAGATGTTCAAAGCACTTGGCTGGAAGGACTGGGTGTTGGACAGTGATGTGGAGAATGCGCTTGTCAGGCACTTGATGGATGAAAGTGAATTTCTTGGTCCGTACGGACTGCATTCGCTCTCGAAAAAGGATCCGGCGTACGATGTGAACGATGTCGACAACGGAGGACCGGGGGCGTGCGTTTCGTTCGCTCCGGCGGTTGTTGACCGCCTGTACCGTGACGGACGCGTTGCCGAAGCGGAAAAGATATTCAAGCGTCTCTGGTGGCTTGGAGGGTCTTTGCCTTATTGGGGGGACTCGCATTATGCGGACAGGATGGATTACCGCAGGGATACACCCTTGCAGAACGACATCCAAGGTGCCGCTCTCGCTCAGACCGTTATTTTCGGGCTCTTTGGAATCGAGCCGAAAGCAGACGGCACGGTTGATGTGAATCCGCATCTTCCGAATGGTGTCGGCTGCATGAACCTGCGCAACGTCAAGATCGCCGGGCGTACATTTGATGTTCTGGTGAACCGTTCGCAGGGAGTGAAGGTGATCACAGGCGGGAAGCGCATCTCTTCGGCCCTTGGTGTTATGGCAACACTGCCTCGATAGTCCTGCGACCTTGTTTTGCAAGGATCCTCGATTTGTTCGGTGGATGAATTGGGGAGGACCCCTGAAAATAGTTTGATTTAACGGCTTGTATTTGCTGATTTTGGAAATTATCCCTATTTCGGCATAGTCCACCCATCGACGACATGATTTCGTGTAATCTCATTTTCACTCAATAGTAATCTGGTTGAGAATTAGTCCAAACCATATTCTCATTTATTAGCCGTTTCCAGAGAAGTGAGAATCAGTCCGAAGCGTGTTCTCATTTCTCCGGGATTTAAGCAATCTCATGTTTCGTGCTAAATTCTCACAAATTGTAGAGGCGGTTGCAGAATCAGGGCATATCCCCCAGCCGAATGCTGTCCGTGAAGCGGATGCCCTGGCAAAGGTACGTGACCCTGCGCCGCCGCGGCGGGCTGAGGACTGCCCGCCCTATCGAATTTGCAGGGTGTTGCAATTGCCTCGTGTGGATTTTGAAGGGCTGGATTCATGTGGGATGGAGCGGACGCATGAATGCGCCCGCACAGGACATGGAGGGCTGAGTCGGCAATACGAAAGTAAAATAATCATGACGCATGAATGCGCCCGCACAGGACGTGGAGGGCTGAGTCGGCAATACGAAAGTAAAATAATCATGACGCATGAATGCGCCCGCACAGGACATGGAGGGCTGAGTCGGCAACACGAAAGTAAAATAATCATGACGCATGAACGCACCCGCACAGGATATTGAGGGCTGAGTCGGCAATACGAAAGTAAAATAATCATGGCGCATGAATGCGTACCGCACAGGACATGGAGGGCTGAGTCGGCAACACGAAAGTAAAATAATCATGACGCTTGAATGCGCCCGCACGGCGGCGCGCATTCATGCGATCTGCGCCATTCGGACATCGATACGCCTTCTTCGCCCCTGTCCACTTGCTTCTGCAATCGACCATGTAAGTGGACAGATGAGCACGGGTCTTGTAGCAGATTGAAATTAGCGGGACATTTCGCTATAATTAGCGCCAATGTTTTATCTTCCATTCTCTCGTGAAGCCAAAAGGCGCAAGGAGATCAAGGCGACGCTTAGCGCCGCCAGGGTCTTTGTGCTTTCGCATGAAGATCTCCCGGAGTACCGGGAGGGGCGTTTTGCCGCCCGGTTTGCGGACCTGAATGACGCATGGCGCGGCAAGGACGCCGAACGCTGCGCGGAGATACTGATGGAACTGGACAAGCCCAAGAGTTTCGCCTTCGCGCGCGAGTGGCTCGACATTCTCGTTGTGTCCATTTCGGTCGCGATGGCGTTCCGCGCCTACTTCTACGAGCCGTTCAACATCCCGACCGGATCGATGCGTCCCACGCTGTACGGCAACTGGTCGGAACCCGCGAAGCCCATGGACGCGACTCTCTGGGACCGCACGCCCGTCCTAAAGCAGCTCAAGTGGCTTGTGTCCGGCGAGACGTTCGTGGATTTCAGGGCGCCATGCTCCGGCACTCTCATCGTCCGTCCCGACAATAACGGCCATTACATCGTCGGCGTCGCGGCGGCGCCAGGCAAGGTGGAGAAGATTCCCACGGATGCCTTCATCGAGGGCACCGGTCGTCTCATAAACGGAAAGGGGCATGGCGACCATGTCACGGCGGGCGAACGCATATGGTGCGGCTACAGGCGCATCGGAGATTTCCTCTTCGTGAACCGCTGGCTCTGGAATTTCCGCCATCCCCGCAACGGCGACGTGATGATATTCTCGACGACCGGCATCAAGGGTCTTGCGCAGGGTACGCACTACATAAAGCGAATGTGCGGCACGCCGGGCGACATGGTGCAGATAGTCAAGCCGGATCTCATCATCAACGGAAGGAAGATGAAGGGGATCCGCCCCGACAACTGTCCGCCGTTCGATCCGGGCCCGGACGCGAACACGACCGATTCCTCGCCGGTGATCACACTCGGCAAGGATGAGTATTTCTCGTGTGGCGACAACAGTCCCGCCAGCTACGACAGCCGGTACTGGGGCGTTGTCCCGGCGCGCAACCTGCGGGGAATCGCAGGAGGCGTGTTCTGGCCGTTTGCAAGTTCACATTTCGGTCCGATAAGATAATCGCGGTCCGGCAAGATATCAGGGAACCCTACAGGGAGAATAGCGATGAGCGACAACGAAGAGACGATTTTGAATCCACCGTGCGAATTCGGCCGCTTCATAGTGGAGCGTGAGCTGGGCCATGGCGGCATGGGCGGCGTTTTCCTTGCCCGTGACAAGATGCTTGACCGGCAGGTGGCGCTCAAGGTGATGCTGAAGTCGCTGGGCGAGGATCCGCAGTTCCTTGAACGCTTCAAGCGTGAGGCGCAGGCGGCGGCACGGCTCATCCATCCCGCTATCGCGCAGATATACTCCTATGACATTGTGGACGGGCAGCCCTACATCGCCATGGAGATGGCGGGCGGCGGTTCTCTGCTGCGTCTCATGGAGGTGCACGGCAAGAACATCGATCCCACGCGCGTCATGCGCATCTGCAAGCAGGTCGCGGAAGGACTTTCCTGCGCTGCGGACCAGGGTCTTGTACATGGCGACATCAAGCCCGAGAACATTCTCTTCGACGCCACCGGCGCCGCCAAGATAGTGGATTTCGGTCTGGCCGGAATGCAGGACGACAATTCCGGCGACGAGATATGGGGCACGCCCTACTACATCGCCCCCGAGAAGGTGCGCAAGGGCGTAACCGATTTCCGCGTCGACATGTATTCCCTCGGCGCGACAATCTACCACGCGCTCGTCGGTGCCGCTCCGTTTGAGGGGACGGACCCCAATGAGGTGGTGAAGGCAAGGTTCCTTGCCGACGCAAAGCCGCCGAGCGAGGTCCGTCCGGGCCTGCCTAAGGCGCTGGACAGCGTGATTCTCAAGATGATGGCCCGCGAGGTCATCGACCGCTATCCCACCTGGGAGGCGTGCATTGGCGACATCAACAAGGTGCTTGCCGCAGGAATCGTGATTGACGAAAGTGCCGCCGCAAAGGCTGAACTGGGTTCGAATGCCGAAGGCACCGTCGAGGAAGCTGCGTCCTCCGACGCAACTTCTGCCGCTTCTCCCAAGAAGGGTGGCCGCCGTCTTGTCATGAAGGGTCGTCGCAGGATGGTGATGAAGAAGCGTCCAGGTTCCGCGGCGGAGACTGTGGAGCAGGAGGGACAGACCGGACTTGCCGATGTCGAGAATGTTGATGCGGCAGAGGATGCCGGCAATCAGGAGGCAGAGGAGACCGGAGACGCTGGGACCCCCGCATCCGAGGGCAAGAAGCAGATGACCATCGGCAAGATGATCATGCTTGGAGCTGTCGCGATCGTAGCGATCCTTGCCGTTGCCGCCGGCGGAATCGTCTGGTACGTTTCGTCTTCGCGCGCCGCGGAGGCACAGAAGCGCATGGAGCTTCTCAACGCAAAGGCCGCCGAAGCCAGGGAAGCCATCCAGACAACCCTGAGGAGCTCACGTGATTTTGCGGATGAGGTCGCCGGACTTCGCGCGAAATCGGAGAAGCAGGTCAAGGATGCGTCCGACAAGTTCCTGGCCATGCTCGATCCTGAAGTCCGAGAAGTGTGCCGTCCGGTGATAATCCCGCCGGAGACGAAGGACTATACGGACGCAGTGGCCTATTCGAACAAGGTTGTCGAAAAGATGGCCGAGGTTGCCGCCGCGCTCGAGAAGGCCGCCGCGCCCGCACAGCCGGAGGTGACCGCCGCCGCTGACACCAATGCGCCAGCCGCAACGCCGGCTCCGGCGGCAACCAATGCGCCTGCGGCAACGCCTGCCCCTGTTGCGACGAACGCACCGACGGCAAAGGCTGCCGCGCCCGCCAAGGCGAAACCTGCGAAAGCGGCCCCTGCAAAGGCGGAGGCCCCTGCGGAGGAGCCGAAGGTCGAGGAGAAAAAGGTGGAGTATCCGCCTCAGCTCAAGGCGTTCCAGCAGCTCTGGACCGATCTCTGGACCATTCGCGCCGCCGAAATCCGAGTGAATGCATGCATGGCGCTCATCGTGTTCAAGGCATCTCTCAGCGAAAAGATAAAGGTGACGGATGTCGCGTCAGCCGAGAAACTCGCCAGGGCCACCTCTGACCTTGTCGAGGAGTTCGAGGCGATGAAGGCCCAGAAGGTCATAGAACAGGCCTTGAGGAAGGCCGGAGCCATCAGGCAGAAGACCCCGGATCTGCTCGCAATCACGAAGCAGCAGATCGATCGCGCCCGTGCCCGCGCCGCCAAGCTTGCCGCCGAGAAGGCCGCCGCCGAGGCTGCCGAGGCCGCCAGACAGAAGGCCGAGGAGGAGTATAAGGCGAAGGTCGAGGCCGAGACGCTCAAGGCGCAGGAGAAGTATGAGGCTCTTGCGGACCGTGAGCTCAAGCGTCTCGACTGGGATTACGCCATGCGCCAGATGGGCGACCTGACGAACGGGTTCGAGAAGCTGACGCGTGAGGGGACCCAGGCCGTCATGGATCAGATCCACAAGATAAGGTGCATGCAGATGCTGCAGCAGCACTTCATCAAGAAGGGCAGGGGATTCACCTTCACGATGGGCAGATTCCCGCGCGGAACGAAGATTGCGGCGACGTCGGCCGACCAGATAACGCTTCAGCGTCCCACGCCCAAGAAGCGTTCTCTGAAGGACCGTCCTGTAACGCCTCCGCCAGACAAGATGAACTGGAGAAAGTTCTACTTCGAGCAGGCGGGCATGCTCAATAACCTGATCATTGGCCTTGTCCAGGACCGTTCCGCCGCCCGTGTGGGATTGAAGGAGTGGTCGAACCTCATGTTCGGCTCCGCCTTGACGATGAGCACCCTCTTCCCGGATGAGCCGACAGTCCCCGCCCGTGTGGAAGAACTGGTCAACAAGGCTGTCGAGGAATTCGACAACTGCCAGAAGCTTGCGGAACGGCTTTTCCCCAAGGTCTTCAACAAGGAAGAGACCGCAACGACATCAAACGACTAACCGAAAGGAACATAAGCAATGGACGACAAGGTAAAAAGATACGCCCGCTATCTGCTCATCATGGCAGGTCTTGGCGGTCTCATATACGGAATTGACGTGGGAGTCTGCGCAGCCGCGTACCCCTACATCGAAAAGACATCCGACTTCACAAAAGCTCAGCTCGGACTCATCGTCGGCGCGGTGCTTTGGGGCTCGGTCGCTTCCTCTCTCTTCGCAGGCACTCTCTCCGAGTGGTTCGGGCGCAAGATCATCATAGTCGTCTCTGCGCTGTTCTTCACGCTCTCGATCCCCGTCATCTGCGCTTCCGGTCTCTTTGAGGGCGGGAACTTCATACTCATGACGATCGGACGCGGACTTCAGGGCGCATCCGCCGGTCTTGTTGGCGTCGTCGTTCCGATGTACCTTGCGGAATGTCTCGATTCCGACAGCCGCGGCAAGGGAACGGGCATGTTCCAGCTGCTTCTGACAATCGGTCTCGTGTTTGCCGCCGTGATTGGCCTTGTCGTGACCTCTGTCGTCGGCGCCGCTGACGACATGACGATCAAGGCCGCCTCCAAGACGACCGCATGGCAGACGATCTTCTGGTGCTCGGCCGTTCCGGGCCTGATCCTTTTCTTCGGCGCGTTCAAGCTCAAGGAATCTCCGCGCTGGCTCTACAAGAAAGGCCGCAAGGATGAGGCTCTCGCCTCCCTCGCCGCGAACAACGGCGAAGAGAAGGCCAAGGAGATCCTCGCCGAAATGATCGCCGCTGACGAGGCGGACGCGAAGGCGAAGGCGGAAATCGCGGCGAACGCCAAGAACGACACGCTCTTCCAGAAGAAGTACATCTATCCGTTCTGCCTTGCCGTTGTGATTCTCGCCTGCAACCAGACGACCGGCATCAACTCCGTTCTCAACTACTCCGTTGACATCTTCCAGAAGACCGGTCTTCAGGGTGCGTTCGCGAACTGGTCCGATCTTGCCATCAAGCTCGTTAACATGATTATGACGATCGTCGCATGTACGCTCGTCGACAAGAAGGGGCGCAAGTTCCTCCTCAAGATGGGCACGAGCGGAATCATCATCGGTCTCAGTGGCGTCGGCGCGACGTTCCTCGCCATCTCCAACGGATGGCTTCAGGCTTCGCCCGTTACCGGCATCATCGCAACGCTCTTCTTCTTCATGTTCATCGCGTTTTACGGGGTCGGACCGGGCGTGTGCGTTTGGCTCGCGCTTTCCGAGCTCATGCCCACGCGCATCCGCGCAACCGGCATGTCCATTGCGATGATTATCAACCAGGGCGTCTCTGCGCTCATCGCCACGGTGTTCCCCACGTGGGTCGCCGCAACGAGCTTCCAGAGCGTGTTTTTCTGCCTTGCGGGCTTCACGGTGATCTACTTCATCGCGGCGGCGTTCTTCCTTCCTGAGACGAAGGGACGCACTCTCGAGGAGATCGAGAAGTACTTCACGACGGGCAGGATGCCTGAGAAGAAGCAGTGATGAAGATCAGGTTTCTCGGAACCGGAACAAGCGTCGGGGTGCCGCAGATTGGCTGCAGGTGCCCCGTATGCACATCATCCGATCCAAGAGACCGCCGCCGCCGTACAGGCATCCATGTCAGCACGGAAAAGTCGGCGTTCCTCGTCGATACGCCCGTCGAACTGCGCGAGGCCTGCATCGAGTACGGAATCACGAAGGTGGACGCGGTGGTGTTCACCCATGCCCACATGGACCACGTGGCGGCATTCGACGATGTGCGCAGGTTCAACACCCTGAACGGAGAGAAGGTGCCGTGCGAGCCGGACGAGCCGGGCGCGAACGGCCGCACATTCCGGATCATAGGCAGGCCAATGAACTGCTATGCGTCGCCAGAGACCATCGAGTCGATGCGACACATCTTCCCGTACATCACCGGAAAGGCGAATCCGCACGGGCTGTTCCGTCCGATGATCGAGTTCGTTCCGGTCATCGCGCCGTTTTCCATCGGCGATGTGAGGCTCACTCCGTTCGAGGTGCCGCATGGACCCAAGACCTACGGCTACATGATCGAATGCGAGGGAGTCAGGGTCGGATACGCGAGCGACTGCAGCGGGCTGTCAGATTCGGCCATAGAACTTCTTTCCGGCGTGGATCTGATGGTGCTGGACTGTCTCCGCAAGCGCGAGCACCCCACGCATCTTTCTCTGGACCGTTCGCTGGACTACATCCGGCGAATCGGTGCGAAGCGCGGATTGCTCGTGCACATGTGCCATGACATCTCCCACGCGGATTATCTGAAGGAACTCCCCGGAAACGTCCAGCCGGCCTATGACGGCCTTGAGGTTGTGCTTTGAGAAAGGTTTTTAAAATGACGAAAAATGCGTTCTTGGTTCTTCCTCTGCTCATGTCCCTTGCCGCTTTTGCGGCGCCGCCGCAGAGCGAGATATCCGTGAAGCTCATCCCAGACCGGCGCGAGTACGTGGTGGGTGAACGGCTCCGCGCAGTTGTCGACATCGCGAATTCCAGCGCCGATTCGATCGATGTCGGGAAGCCGGGTTCCGCCGACACGTTTCGCATAGAGGTCTTCCGCGCACGGGACATGGCAAGCCGTGACAGGGTCGGCGACAAGCCGTTGGTCGCGCCGTTCCTTCTGCACTCGTCCGAGGGACAGAAACTCGAGACGTTCATCGGCGACCATTTCCCGCTGCATGATCCGGTCCGCTATCTTGCGCGCGCCGTTCTGGTTCATGCCGGTTCGCGTTACGAATCCTCACTTGTCAGTTTTGACGTTGTACCGGGAATGACAGTCGGAAAGGCGATGCAGATGTTCAGGAACAACCCTGGACTCAAGCGCACCTTTGAGATTGTGTACTGGATGCGCGGCCAGCGCGAGCATCTTTTCCTCAAGGCGAGCGATGAGGGCGGAAGGGTATGGCGCACCACCGATCTGGGGGGGCTGCTCCGCATCACGGAGCCGAAGATATCGGTGATGCCGAATGGCGAAGTGATAGTGCTCCATCGCGCCACGCAGAGCCAGTTCATGCGAAGCGTGTTCTGGAGCCTTCCAGATGCCCTTGACTTCAGGAAGCAGGAGCCTATGGTCGATCCGGATGTCGCCGGCTCACAGCGCATGCGGGACCTTTACATGGAGTCCGGCGGCGTTACTCCCGTGAAGAAGTCCTGGTGGAAGTTCTGGTGAACCGTATATGACGTAGGTCGGCGCCATTTTTGCGCATTTCACATTCGACTTATGATACAATATGCGGCAACATGAACAGAGAAGAGATTGAAAACAAACTGAAGGAGATCGTGGTCACATCCCTCGATCTTGAGGATATCACGGTTGCCGATATTGAGACGGACGTTCCGCTTTTCGGCGAGGGGCTTGGACTGGACTCGATAGACGCGCTCGAGCTTGGAATGGCCGTCAAGAAGGAGTTCGGCATAACGTTCTCGTCAAATCCGGCCGACAACAAGCAGATATTCCGCTCTGTGAAGACGTTGGCGGATTACATCCAGAGCCAGGGCAAGTGACGCGGAGATAGCGGTGGCGCTTTATGCTTTGCGCGGTATTTGCCATCCTATTCGGGCTTTCGCTCCTTCCCGGGCGGAAGCCTTTGTGTCTGAGATTCGCGGAAAGGATATCGGAAGGGATACTTCCTGATGGTGCCGTCGGGTACTGCCGCCGTCTCACATGGGTGTGGTTCGCCCTGCTGGCATCGTGTTCGGCGTTTTCGCTGTCGGCGGCGGTGTGCGCCGGGAGGACTGGGCTTGTCGCATCTACGATTTTCACCTGCGCGCTGATTCCTCTGGCGTTCCTTGTTGAAGGTGCAGTCCGCCGTCGCAGGTTTTCGGTTGTCTTCCACACGAGCGGAAGCACATCCAAGCCGAAGGAGATCGTAAAGACGTTCGAGTCCCTTGCGAAAGAGGTCGCTTTCCACAGGAAAAGGCTTTCGATACCGGCGGGGACGCTTTTTCTTGCTACGATTGAGCCTCACCACATGTACGGAAAGCTTTGGCGCGAACTTCTGCCTCCGGCGGCGAAGTGCAAAGTGGATCCGGATGTCATACTCGCGCCTGAACATCTGATCGCGAAGATGCGGTCTGCCGAAAAGGTCTTTTTCGTCACCACGCCGACGTTCCTCAAGCGGTTCTGCGCATATGCCGACCAGTATGAAGTGCCGCAGAACTGCGTCGAGATCGTCACGTCCGGCGCACTGCTGGATGCAGAGACGAGCGCGGCGGCAAAGCGGGTGTTCGGCATTGCCCCGCAGGAGATATTCGGTTCGACGGAGACGGGCGGAGTCGCATGGCGCAGGCAGGGCGGCGAAAATGCGGGTCCATACGACTGGACCGTGTTCGATTCCGTTGACGTGAGGGCCTCTGCGGACGGACGTCTGGTGGTGAACAGTCCGTTTTCCTTCCAGAAGGATTTTGTGATGGGGGATGGCGTCGAGATGTCTCCGGACGGCAGGCATTTCAAGCTGCTGGGGCGCAGGGACCGTCTGGTCAAGATTGCGGAACAGCGGGTTTCTATGCCAGAGATGGAGGATCGGATCAGGAATCTGGATGGCATAGAGGATGTCGCGTTGACTGTCCTTGAGGGAGAGAAGGGGCCGTATCTTGGGGCGGTCATTGTGACTTCTGATGCAGGGTTCCACTCCCACGACGCAAAATCCGTGCTTGAGGTCAGGCGTCGTTTGACGCCGCTGTTTCCAAAAGGTACGGTGCCCAAGCGATACCGCTTTGTGACTGAACTTCCGCGCAATCCGCAGGGAAAGGTCACTACTACAGAATTGAGGGAACTTTTGGTATAATGGTCGGGATTTTTCTCTTTAATCCAATCACAAGAAAGCGAGACACTTAATGGCTATCAACAGAAGAGACTTCATCTCAACGGCTGCGAGCGCATTTGCGTTCAGCGGATGCGCCTCTGCGGCGAAAGCGGTAAAGAATCCGGAGCCGAAGTTCATCTGGTCCTACCTTGCGCATTTCGGTGTGAATTCATGGCGCGACGTCCCGCTCGAGACGCAGGATCCGTCCATGCCGGAGAAGTGGCTTACGCGCTGCTGCGCGAACCATGTGCGTTTCGACGAGCCTTCCTGGCAGAGGATCTCCGCCGCCCTTGCGAAGGCCGGCTGCAACCAGATAGTCATAGACCTTGCGGAGATTGTCGAGTATCCCAGCCATCCTGAACTCGCGGTCAAGGGGTCCTGGAGCGTGGAGAAGCTCCGCAAGGAGCTCGCCCGTCTGCGCGGAATGGGTTTTGAGGTGATTCCCAAGCTCAACTTCTCCGCATGCCACGACACGTGGCTCAAGGACTACCACCGGATGGTCTCCACCAAGAAGTATTATCAGGTGTGCGAGGATGTCATCAAAGATGTCGCCGAAATGTTTGACTATCCCCGCTACTTCCATCTTGGGTATGACGAGGAGACGCCCGGCCACCAGAGCCGCCATCTTTTCGCCGTGTGCCGTCAGGGTGATCTTTGGTGGCATGACTTCCTCTGGTTCGCGAAGGTCACGGAGAAGACCGGCTGCCGCCCATGGATCTGGAGCGACTACATCTGGAACCACAAGGACGAGTTCCTCAAGCGTATGCCTAAGAGTGTTTTGCAGTCCAACTGGTACTATGGTGCGAGTTTTGACACCTCAAAGATGAAGCGTCCGTATGTCGAGGCCTACGAATGGCTCGACAAGGCTGGATTTGACCAGGTTCCCACAGGCTCGAACTGGAGCTGCGACACCAACTTCTCCGGCACTGTCAAGTTCTGTGACGAGAAGTGCCGCAAGGAGCTCATCAAAGGGTACATGATGGCTCCGTGGACGCGCACATTCGCGATTCACGAAGAGAAGTCGATGCAGGCCATCGATCAGCTTGCCGCCGCAATAAAAGCTCGTCCCTGATTGCGCAGATCCTATTGACCACAGTAAACCATCACCGATACATAATCAACTGACATGTCATTCAATCGTCGTTCATTTTTGAAAGGTTTTGCCTTGTCCGCCGCAGTTGCGACAGGCGGATGCAGGAGTTTTTTCATCGGCAAGTCCGCCAAGGTCGTTCCGCCGGGGCAGAAGGTCCGTCTCGGCATCATAGGGTCGGGCGGAAAGGGGATGTACGACTGGACGCATCTTTATGCCGACGGCGCGGAGATTGTCGCGTTCTGCGATGTCGATTCCTTGATGATTGACGCGGCTCTCGCGAAATTCCAGGAGCTTGGCGGGAATGTGTCCAAGGTTCGACGCTACTCCGACTGGCGCAAGATGCTTGAGCGCGAAGAGCGCAACATCGATGCGGTCACGGTGTCCACGCCAGACCACATGCACGCGGCCATCGCCGTCACGGCGATGAAGCTCGGCATCCATTGCTATGTGCAGAAACCGCTTGTCCGCACGCTTTGGGAAAACAAGGTGTTCGGAGAGGTCGCCCGTGAGAACGGAGTGGTGACCCAGATGGGCAGTCAAGGCTCATCCGGCAGCGGGCATCGCCGCAATGTGGAGCTTCTGCAGCAGGGTGTGATTGGCGACATCAAGGAGATCCATGTCTGGACGGATCGGCCGATATGGCCTCAGGGACATGCGGCAAAGAGCTTTACCAGGCTCGCGCCTTCCAGTGTGCCGTCCAACCTGAACTGGGATGCCTGGCTTGGCTGTGCGTACAAGCGTCCGTTCATCGGCGACAGACCGGATTCCTACGTGTTCGATTTCAAGAACAGGTATGCGGAGAATATCAAGGGGGTTTACCACAGGTTCAATTGGAGAGCCTTTTATGATTTTGGCACCGGCGCATTCGGCGACATGGCGTGCCATACAATGAACCTTCCGTTCCGCGGAGCTGAGCTTGGCGTCCCGACGAAGGCTGAATGCAAGATGTCCGTCGAACCAAATGATACGGCCTATCCACTGCGTTCAATCGTAGAGGTTACCTACGCACCTCGCGCAAGCCGTGTTCGAGTTGGACACGCCCTCCCCGAGACGAAGGTCATATGGTATGATGGCGATCACCAGCCATCGGCCGAAATCATGCCACAGGTCGTCAATACGCTCAAGGCCGTTCCCCGTACCGGATGCTACATCATCGGGACGAAAGGTGTCGTATGCTCGCTCAGCGACTATGGCCAGACGGCTCTCATAGCCCTCAACGGCGAGGATCGGGTGCGCAGCACAACCAAGCATCCTGCATGCACCGCGCTCGGCAGCTACATTCCGAGGCGCAAGGAGAAGGGCGAGCTTGGGATATACGGAGAGTTCCTTGATGCAATAAAGGGCGAGACGCCCGTCATCGGTGAAACGCACTCACGCTGTTACGCCGACATCGAGCATTCCATTCCCATGATGGAGGGTATGCTTGTCGGATGCATCGCCCAGCGCATTCCTGGCGTGCTTGAGTGGGACAGCGCAAACCAGGTGTTCCTGAATAGCAGGGAGGCCAACGATTTTGTCAAGCCTCACATCCGTTCCGGCTGGGAGTTTGTCTAATTGCTTGATTTCAGAAACATATCCGTCCATTACGGGCATCAGAATGTCCTGACGGACGTTACGTTCCGCGTAAACAAAGGTGAGCGTGTCGGCATCGTCGGACCCAACGGCAGCGGCAAGTCCACACTCTTCAAGATTGTGCTTGATGAACTTTCGACCGATCATGGCGAGCTCATAATCGAAGGTTCGCCCACGATAGGTTCGACCCGACAGAATCCGGAGCCTGAATTCCCCGAGGAGACGCTTCTCCAGTATGCCGTGCGCGGAGTGCCCGGCTTCTGCGACCTGGAGGCCAAGATGAAGTCCCTGGAGTCGCGCATGGACGCCGGCGAGGATGTGTTCAAGGAATACGGCGAGGTCCAGACGGCCTTTGAGCACATGGGCGGCTATGATCTCGAGACGCGCGTGAAGGTGGCGCTGGGCGGCCTCGGCTTCTCCGTCGAGGAGTTCGACAAGCCGTTCAGGTCGTTCTCCGGAGGATGGCGCATGCGCGCCGAGCTGTCGCGCGTGCTTGCCTCCACTCCTGACCTGCTTCTTCTTGACGAACCCTCCAACTACCTCGATCTGCCCGCGGTCGAATGGCTGCAGAAATATCTCAAGCAGTATCAGGGTACGCTCATGCTGATCTCGCATGACCGATATCTGCTGAAGACGCTCACCGACATAATCGTCGAGGTCGATGCCGAGACCGTCACGAGGTACGAAGGCGATCTCGACTGGTACCTGCGGGAACGTGAGGTCAGGTACGAACACCTGAAGGCGGCGAAGGAGAACCAGGATCACCACCGCGAACAGCTCCAGCGCTTTGTGGACCGCTTCCGCGCCACCGCGTCCAAGGCGGCGCAGGCGCAGAGCAGGCAGAAACTCATCGACAAGATAGACGAGGTCCGCATCGTCCTGCCGAAACGCTATACGCAGTCCGGCAGGCTCCGCCTTGCGGAGCCGCCGTCCAGCGGCATCGAGATGTTCCGGTGCGAGGATCTCACGTTCTCCTATGACGGCGTGAAGAACATTCTGCACGATGTTTCTTTCAACATCACCCGCGGCGACAAGGTGGCCCTCATCGGCTACAACGGTCTCGGCAAGACCACGCTAATGCGCATCATCGCCGGCACCCGCCAGCCCACGGGCGGCAAGGCCGTGCTTGGGCACAATGTTGTCCCCGGATACCTTTCGCAGGAGTTTGCGGAGACGATACCTCCGGACGTCTCCGTGTACAGAAACGCAAAGAACGCATGGGATGCGCACGGCGGCGGACCGGAGAAGCAGTTCCGCAACCAGCTTGGCGCGTTCGGCTTCGACGAAAACGACATCGAGAAGCCGGCCGGCGTCCTTTCCGGCGGCGAAAAGATACGTCTTGCGTTCCTGCGCCTTTTCCTCACCGCCCCCAATTTCCTCCTTCTCGACGAGCCTACGACCCATCTTGACCTTGACGGACGCCGTCTTCTTCAGGATGCGCTCAAGAAATACTCCGGCACGATACTCATCGTTTCGCACGATATCGAATTCGTCCGCGAGGTGGCGACATCGGTACTGGAGATAACGCGTGAAGGGGTGCGGTCCTTCCCCGGCGGCTACGACTACTATTGCGAGAAGAAATCGCAGATGGCTGCGCAGTCCGGCGGTGTACGTTCGGCGTCCGCCCATGACGGTTCGCGTTCGCCTGACGCATCCTCCGCGCCGACGGCCAAGGAACTTCGCCAGCAGCGTGCCGCAGAGCGCGCGAAGAACGCGCCCCGCATAAAGGAGCTCAGGAGAAAGGTCGAAACCGCCGAGCGGAAGATCGATGAACTCCAGCAGAGTCTCGACACCGCTTCCGAAGAACTGTTCAACCCGAGGCCCACGACGAATTTCGAGGAGCTGAACAGAACGGTGCGCACGCTCCAGTTCGAGATCGACCGCTATACGGCGGAATGGGAAGAGGCTGCGACCGAGCTGGAGAGCCTTTCGCAGTCCTGATTGATTCCTTGTCCAGTCATGGGAATTGGTTCCTTACATATGGTTCAGACCTTCCAGTGCGAGAACAGACCGAAACCGATCCTGGTCGAGCGGAACGGGAAGTTCTACGCCAGATGGACGCGTGACGACGAAGTCATGCGTTCGCGCAACCGCAGCATTCTGGAGCGGCTTGACCGGATATGTTCAGTGGACGATGCATTTCTTGATGTGTTGCGTTCAGACGACGCGGAGGTGAAATGGGCATCCAGAGAAGATCTCGTGGATCTAGGGCGGCGAATTGCGGCATGGCAGGTTGATTCCGCGCCGGGTCCGTCGGAATGCACAAAGGTCAGGTTCCGTATTTCCGTGCCAGAGGGCAAACAGGGCGGCCGGCGCAGGCATGATCTGCCGGAGAGTCAGCCCTGGCGGCTTGAAGCGGTTCTGCCGCCGGATGACCGCGCCGCGCTCAGGGCACTTGGCTTCGCCTGCCGCGCATACGCTCCGTTGCGCGGCATGGTCGGCCGGTCGATGGAGCTGGAGCAGTCTGAGGCGGAGACGTTTCTCCGGATTGGCGTACCCGCTCTCAAGGAGGCCGGATATGTGGTGGAGATGCCGGAAGGACTCGACGCAGGGATATCCGCTGAGGCGGAGATGGTTCCGGACGGGAAATCTCCCGGCAAGGCCTCGGCCAAAACGGTAAAGGCGAAGATCACGGTCCGGGTGGCCGGAGAGAAGGTGTCGCGTGCGGACATCGCCTTTCTGCTGGATCAGGGCTCCAGCATCGTGTTCTTCCGCGGACGCTGGATAGAGGTTGACCGCGGCATCCTGAAAAACGCTCTGAAGGTGCTCGATGCCCACGGCAGGAAAATGTCGGAGCGGGAGGCGATGTCCTTCGCGCTTGGGTTCCGCAGGGCGCGCGGGCTTGCGGCCACGCGCGTGAAGGGCACGGGCTGGCTGGGCAGGATCCTGGACGAACTGAAGTCCGGCGGCAGTTTCAAGGTGCTGTCCCGTCCCAAGGGATTCAAGGGTTCGCTCCGGGATTATCAGCAGAGGGGCTATTCGTGGCTGAAGCACCTTACGGACAGGGGGTTCGGCGCACTTTTGGCGGATGACATGGGTCTGGGGAAGACGATCCAGACGATTGCCTGGCTCATGAAGCGCCGTGAGGCGTCGGGTGGCAGACACGCGCTCATCGTCGCGCCCGTCAGCGTCACCATGAACTGGATGCGGGAATTCGCGAAGTTCGCGCCGTCGATGAAGGTGATGATGCATCAGGGGAAGGGGCGTCTTGCCGGAAGTTCGTTCCTGAGGGCGGCAAAGGGATATGACGTCGTGATCACCGGATATCCGCTTTTCGTGAAGGATTTCAGGATTCTTGCCGATGCCGGATTTGATGCGCTTGTGCTGGACGAGGCGCAGATGATAAAGAACCCCGATACGCGGGTGTCGCAGACGGCTCGGGCGTTTCCGTGCGTTGACAGGGTGGCGCTCACCGGTACGCCGTTCGAGAACCGAGTTATCGACATCTGGAGCATCGAGGAGTTCCTGAATGCGGGTCTTCTAGGGCCGAGGGGCGAGTTCGTAGAGGACTTCGAGCGTCCGATCCGCGAGGGAGGAGCCGCGCCGGCGATGGCCGAGCTGAAGAAGGCTCTCGCTCCATTTCTGCTTCGCCGGCTAAAGAACGATCCCGATATCGCCGCAGAGCTCGGCGACAAGCGGGAGGTCCGTGAATATTGCGTGCTGTCGCCAAGGCAGAGGGCGGCATACGAAGTTGCGCTTGCACGCTACGCGAACGCGCCTCGCGAGGAACGCGGTTCGAAGGGGCAGGCTCTTGCGCTTCTTACTGAGCTCAAGCTCATATGCGACGGACTTGGCGGCGACGGGGATGTGTATGGCGGCAAGGTGGAGCGTCTTCTTGAGCTTCTGGAGAGCATTTTCGACGCCGGAGAGTCCGCGCTGGTGTTCACCCAGTACGTGAAGGTCGCCGAAAGGCTCAAGTCTCTCATCGAAAAGAAGTTCTCCCGAAAGGTGCTCTTCCTACACGGGGGACAGACCCCGGCCGTGCGCGATGCGCAGATCGCCGCCTTCAATGCATCCGAGACGCCCACGGCGTTTGTCCTGTCGCTGAAGGCGGGCGGTTTCGGCCTGAACCTCACGAAGGCCACGCATGTCATACACTACGACCGCTGGTGGAACCCTGCCGTCGAGAACCAGGCTACCGACCGGGCCCACCGCATCGGGCAGACCCGCACCGTGTTTGTGCACCTTTTCATCTCGCACGGCACGCTTGAGGACCGGATTGACCGGATTCTTGAGGAAAAGCGCACGATTGCCGGCGAACTTGTCGTCTCGGGGGAGAGTTTCCTGTTGAAGATGAGTGACAGGGAGTTCGCCAAGACCGTCGCCTTGGACTGACCTTTTCGATTTGGACGGGCTCGGCTTCCAGTCTCGTGAACCGTTACCTGTGTCTTTTCTCATGCATTCGTCCTGTCAGGATATCCATGTGGTTGATGGTTCCGGGATGATGGAAGGGCTGGATGTACAGCTACAATTCCTTCCATCTTGAAATCAAACAACCAAGGAGTACTGATGAAGACAACACCATCGATTAGGATGATCACCGAGGAGTATCCCAAAATCGCGTCCGTTGAAAGAATGCTGATATTGAGTGATTTTCCGCAGACAAAGAGGGCTGATCGCGCCGCATTCCGCCGCAATTGCCTTGAAATGAACGACCTTGCCGCCGAGGAGCGCGGGCCCATGAATCCGATTGCTCTTCTCATGCTCGCCGACCTTGTCGCACTCGCTCTTTGCCGCCATCGTACGTAAGTTAGTGGTTGGTGTCCCACCAGCGCTTTGGTGCGTGAATGTCCATTGAGATAACTTTTGACAGGATTTGCAGGATTCATGGGATTTCATCCGTACAGTAATCTAGCAAATCTTGTTAACCTGAATTAGTCAGTTGGATTATGCTCAGTGTCGTTAGAGATAATAAAATAAGCGACAATATCGATTTCTGGCTCTCACCCAGTGGGTGAAGAGCAAAGACAAAGGCAAATCACAAATTTTACTGCCTCAGACGGTGATTTCTGCCCGCCAACTGCCGAATTTAGGGTTAATCCTGTCTGAAGTTATAGTCAAGGGACATGGCTGAGGCCCGCCGAGGTTTACCGAAGATTTTCGCTATTATTGACAGGGGTGATTTGATATAATAGGGGCATAAGAATTTACGAGGAGTTTTGTATTATGGTTACAGCAATTATAGTCGCGGCAGGCAAATCCGAGCGCATGGGAGGCGGTACGGACAAGGCGTTTCTTAGTCTTGGTTCCAAGCCTGTCGTTGCGTGGAGTCTTCTTGCCTATGAGAAGAATGTCGATGTTGACAGGATCGTTCTTGTCGTTCGCAAGGATCAGCTTACGGCGGCGAAGGCTGTGGCCAGAATGTTCGGAATCTCCAAACTCTCCAAGATAGTGCCTGGTGGTGCGCGTCGTCAGGATTCCGTCCAGGCGGGCATGAAGGAGGTTGATTCCGATACCAGAATAGTGGTTATTCACGATGGTGCGCGTCCGTGCGTTTCGCAGGATGTCATATCCGATGTGATCAAGATGGCTCGCCGCGGTTCTGCTGCAGTTACCGGCAATCGGGTGCGCGACACCGTAAAGATCGTTGAAAAGGGCAGTACGGTGTCTTCCACTGTTGATCGTACGAAATACTGGGTTGTGCAGACGCCGCAGGCGTTTCCGTATTCAATGCTTCGCAAGGCGTATGCTGCAGTCGAGGCGGAGCGCAAGGAAGTGTTCGATGATGCGCAGGCCGTCGAAATCGCCGGCGAGTCTGTGAAAATCTGCGAAAGCGACAAACCCAACATCAAGATAACCACACCCGAAGACCTTCAGGTCGCGGCGGCAATACTCAAGCTTTGATAGATGGCCAAGATTTACGGTATACTGGGCGATATCCACGCCAACATCGATGCGATGAGCGTCGTGTTGGACGATGCCGCCGCACAAGGGGTCACCGATTGGATCTGCACGGGCGATGTTGTTGGATACAATGCCTGTCCGTCCGAGTGCATCAGGCTTGTGCGTGATGAACTTAAGGCTCCAGTCGTATGCGGAAATCACGACTACTATGTAGCGTTCGAGCAGAATCTAGCGGATTTCCATCCTGCGGCAGCCCAAGCGGTCCTGTGGACGCGCGAGCACATCACAGGCGAGGACATGGATTGGCTTCGTTCCCTTCCGATGACCAGGCCGGTGATGGGCATGACGCTTGTGCATGCCACTATGGATATGCCGGACCATTGGGGGTATATCTTCGACGATTTTCAGGCAGCCAGCCATTTCGTCTACCAGAAAACGCCTGTCTGTTTCCACGGGCACACGCATGTGCCGGTCGTATATGAGCAGACGCCGTTTGGTGCGGTGCATTATGATCCCCGTACATTTGAAAACGGGGAATTCAAATTAAACATCGGCAAAAAGTACTTCATCAATGTCGGTTCTGTCGGTCAGCCTCGTGACGGAGATTCCAGAGCCAGCTATGTTGTGTTTGATTCGGGATCGCGTACACTTCGTTTTCGCCGCGTAGCGTATGATGTGGCGAGAGCCCAGGCGCGTGACCGGGCTGCCGGGCTTCCCGAACGCTGTGCACAGCGCCTAGAGACCGGAAATTGATATGACGTCTGAAAGGTGGACATGGTCAGCGAACTGAAACTGTTGCTCATCGCATGTGTTTCGGCCGTGGTTTTTTCAGGATGTCTCACATCCGCGCCTCCGCCGCCGAAAAGTTGGGTTGTGTCCGCTTCGCGTAAGCATTCCTCCGAACTGATGGTTGACAGGGTCGCGAGGCTTGGTTCTTTATCGGTAGCCGCTCCTTATGATAAACCGGCCTTGGCGGTTGTGCGGAAGGATGGTTCGGTCGCGTTTGACCGATACAATGTGTTTGCGTCGTCGCCATCCGCTCTTCTTCGCATGCCATTGGCGGCGCTTCTTGAGAATGATGGTAGGTTCGGTCGCGTGTTGGCGTCCGCAAGTACGGCGCGCGCGAATTCGACGATTGAAGCGGTTGTTACCGACCTCTCGCTTGATTGCAGGGAAGACGGCAAGCGGGTGGCAAGGGTCTCCGTTTCGCTTGCTGTCATCGAGAACCGGGAGATAAGCATGTTTCTGGATGGAACAGGCTCGTCAGACGCCGCATCTGGCGACTATTCTGCCGCCTTTTCCGAGGCGTTTGCCGAGGCTGTGGCAGAAGCCCTGAAGACCATGTCGAAATAACAGCGCGATGACACCATGGAACGTTTTGAGCTAGACGAGAAATTGCAGGATGAAATTCGCACCCGTGTGATGGGTGAAGGGTTCATGAAGATTGTGCAGACCGTCCGCAGGAACGGGAAACTGTTCAAAATCGTGATGCGCCCCGTCATGATTGGCGGGATCCGCAAGTTTCAGGCTGAAATGACCGACGAGGGACAGGTGCGGGTCAAGAACTTTGACGCCGTTACCGCCGCGGACGGTCTTGAGGAGATTATAGCCCAGCGCGGCGCCCGTGAACTTCATCTCATGACAGCGACCGGCGATCTTCATGTGCGTGTCACAAAGAAGGGCAAGGCGCTGGTTTCGCGTTCTGCCGAGATGAACAGGTCAGTTACCGTACAGCCGCACGACCGCGTGAAAAGGCAACCTCTCACGTCATTTGACTCTGCCGCTTTGCTGAAGACGATCGGCATTGCGGACGGAGAAGGCAGGGTGCGTGCATCCATGCGCGGAAAGTATGATCAGGTTAACGAGTTTCTGCGGATCGTCGGCGATATGGTCGCAGAGGATTCGCAGAGGACATTCACGGTCGTAGACTGCGGGTGCGGAAAGGCGTATCTGACGATTTCTCTCTGGTTCTACCTGACCTGCGTAAAGGGGTTCAAGGATGTGCGAGTGGTCGGAATCGATCGGCGTAATGACGTTATATCGTCCGCCAGAAAGATGGCTGAGCGTCTTGATGTCGTGGACAATGTCACATTTGTCGAATGCGATCTTTCCTCCTCCGACCTTTCGTCGGCGCCGCCTGATGGGCTGGACCATGTGGACATGGTGGTGTCACTGCATGCCTGCGATACGGCAACGGACGAGGCATTGGCGCGCGGCGTGGAGTGGAAGGCAAGGTATATCCTGAGTGCGCCGTGCTGTCAGCATGAGCTTCAGCAGACGATCAACGGCGCAGGTGCCGTAGGCGCGAGGAGCGATTTCGCGGGTCTGCTGCGTCAGAACATTCTCCGGGAGCGCCTTTGCGACATCCTTACAGACGCGTTCCGTGCGATGATCATGCGGATTCTCGGATTCCGGACGCATGTGGTGGAGTTCGTGTCACCGGATGCGACAGCCCGCAACATACTTCTCAAATGCGAGTATGCCGTCAAGTCGGGACAGGCGGGGATCGTTGCCGAATATCTCAATCTCCGTGACTACTGGAAGGTCACGCCATGGCTTGAGATGCGTCTTGCCAAGATTGTCGGCAAGCATCTGGCGAGATATGAATAGGGCATCCTTCGATGAACTTGGATGCGATAAGGCTGCGCGCACGTATAGTGTCTGCGATACGCTCTTTCTTTGATGGCCGAGACTTTGTGGAGGTTGAGACTCCGGTTCGCATAGCCGCCCCCGCACCAGAGCCTAACATTGATTGTCCTGAAGTCCTGCCGCCGAGGAATTTTGGAGGCGAAACGACATTTCTGCGGGCATCTCCGGAGTTGCAGATGAAGAAGCTTCTTGCGGCCGGGATGGAGCGCATATACCAGATAGGGCCATGTTTCCGTGATGGCGAAAAGGGGTCTCGGCACAATCCCGAATTCACGATGATAGAATGGTACAGAAAGAATGCTTCATACCTAGATATTCTTGAAGATACTGAACGTCTCTACTCTTATCTGTCGTTACTTGATTATGGGGACAGACCCTGCGTTTCTGGGGGCTGGCCTCATGAAATGTGTGAATCTAAAGGTGAATTCAAGAAAAATATCGAATTTAAACAGATGACTGTAAGGGATGCCTATTTGCGCTGGGCTCAATGGGATCCTTGGGTGCAATGGAATCAGGACCGTTTTGATTTTGATATGGCCACAGTGATAGAGCCGTCACTGAAGCCGCTTGGGGCCGTGTTTCTCATGGATTATCCACCTCAGGCGGCAAGCCTTGCGAAATTGCGCGGTGATGTTGCTGAACGTTGGGAGTTCTATGTGAATGGAATTGAGCTGGCCAACTGTTTTACGGAGCTGTGCGATCCGGTGGAGCAGCGTCGTCGCTTTATCGCCGCAAGAGAGGAGCGCAGACAACTGAATGAGGCGGATTATCCCATTGACGAAAAGTTTCTTTCGGTGCTTGGTGATATCCCTTCCGCAGCCGGTGTCGCGCTTGGCGTTGATCGGCTTGTCATGACACTTCTCGGTATCGATGACATATTGCAGGTGCGGATTTGAAATGGCATTGTTGAAGGTGCACAGAATAAGGATTGCGGCAGGAGAATCTCATACCGCAATGCGGTGTTCGCGTCCAGAGGCCTGACGGCGTCGCTCCACCGCATAGGGGTTGCGATGCTCCACATGCTACATGGAAAATGGCGGAGCGCCAACGGCATGAATATGCTATAATCTCCCGCAATGCCATGATGTGGGCAATCGCTGCATTCCGCTGACGGCGCGTGTGTACATCAGGTTCAATCACAAGAAAGGATACATCAAGATGCGAGTGGATTACAAATGGAAGGCGTTGATTCTTCTCTGGGTGGCATTTTTCCTTCAGCAGGGAACCCGTCAGTTGTTTGGACCTTCTGTTCCGGCGATATGCGGTTCGCTCGGAGTTGACAAGATTGCGCTCGGTACGGTGGGTACTGCGTTTGCCATGGTTTACGGCATCTGCGTACCGTTTGCCGGCCTGACGGCGGATGTATTCAACCGCAAGTGGATGGTGACGATTGGCGTGGCGGTATTCTGCACAGGCATCTTCCTTTCCGGGTTTGTCGCATCTGTCGGCCTGCTGATGCTGACCTATGGCGTCCTCAACAGCTTTGGACAGACCTTCTACTATCCTTCGGCGACGTCACTGATCTCCCAACTGCACAAGGAGTCTCGCGCAACGGCGATTTCCATTCTTCAGCTCGCGTTGTACATAGGAATTGTCGGATGCGGCGGTTTTGCCGGATGGCTGGCCGGAAAGGGTGGAGACGGCTGGCGGATGCCGTTTTGGATTCTTGGCGGGGTCGGTCTGGCATGGGCAGTGGCGCTTGCCGTGTTCCTTCGCGACACAAAGCCGGACGTGTCGCACTCTGCGTCGGAGAAGCCGTCCGTCGGAGAGGCGCTCAAGTCGGTCTTCTCCAAGCCTACCGCGCTTTGCGTGACGATCGCATTGGCTATGATGATCTATGTCGATATAGGCTTCAAGAACTGGATGCCCACGCATCTTCAGGTTGAGTTCATGGAATCCAATCCTTTTCTGCGCCAGTGGGCAGGCTTTCATGCCGTATTCTGGCATTATCTCGGCGCCGCCATCGGCATTATCGTCGGCAGCCGCATTGGGGACAGGTTTGTGAAGGTGCGTCCGGGGATCCGGCTGGAAATCGGGATCGTGGGCTTGACGTTCGCCGTGCCGTTCATTGTATGGATGGCGATGACTCAGTCGTTTGCCGCGTGCTGCTTCGCCATGTTCGGCTTCGGCATATTCCGCGGCGCCTACGATTCCAATTTCATGGCGTCGTTCTTCGACGTTGTGAATCCCCGCTACCATGCGTCGGGTGTCGGCGTAATGATGTGCGTAGCGTTTCTCTTCGGTTCGCTCTCATCGACGCTTCTGCCTTTCATCGCCAAACTGACAGGCGACAATATGTCGATCAGCATGTCTTCACTCGGCGGTTTCTACTTCGCTGGTGCGGCTGTGATTCTTATGGCCCGCATATTCCACCTGCGTCGCGATCTTGTGAAGTGATGGGTTCTGCGCTATGGATGCCGTCTGTCTTGTTCTCGCCGTGACAGGTTCGAGCCTGCTTCTGGTTCTCGGCCTGCTGGGGTGCGTGGCCCCTGTCATTCCGGGGCCGGCGCTGTCGTACGCCGCCATGCTGCTGCTTCTTCCTACCCGTTTTGCGCCGTCTGTTGGCGAATGTGTCGCGTATGGCGTCGCCTGCGCAGTCGTACTGTTTTTGGACAGTGTCATTCCGGCGATGGGAGCGAAGAAGTTTAACTGTTCGCGCTGGGGCGTTGCAGGATGCATGATCGGAACGGTTGTAGGCATGTTCTTCGGTTTCACGGGACTGATTTTCGGTCCGTTTCTCGGAGCCATGGCAGGGGAACTTGTCGCCGGAAAGAATTTTCTGTCTTCGCTGAAGGGCGGATTCGGGGCTTTTCTCGGGTTTGTGTTTGGCGTGCTTGTCAAAGTCGTATACTGTGCGGTCTGTGCAGTATGGTGCCTGTTTGCGTTTTTCAAGTAAAGGAGGTCTGAAGTGGATGAGATTTGCATCAATGTTGTAGCTGCGCTCAAGCGCAGAGGCTTTGAGGCCGTGTACTGCGCCACCAAGGACGAGGCTACTGCTGCGGTGCTTGCGGAGGCGGATGCCGTGCATCGGGTCGGCATGGGCGGCACGATGACAATGAGGGAACTCGGCGTTACGGCACGGCTGGAGCAGTCGGGAAAGCTTCAGACGCGCGGTGCGGATTGCGATCTCTTTCTGCTCAGCGCCAACGCGGTAACCAGCGACGGACGTATCGTGAATATCGACGGCAACGGAAACCGTGTCGCGGCATCGATATCTGGGCCGAAGAAGGTCGTTTACGCCATTGGACGCAATAAGATCGTCGCAGGTGGAATAGATGCGGCCATCGCAAGAATCAAGGAGAAGGCGTGCCCCCCAAACTGCATCCGTCTTGGAAAGAAGACGCCGTGTGCGGCGACAGGGAGGTGCGCTGACTGCGATTCGCCCGACCGCATATGCAAAGTGACGGCGGTGTTTGACCGACGCCCAACCGGCACTCCGACGACAGTGTACGTTGTCAATGCCGATCTCGGATATTGAGAGGCAGGTCATGAACCGACTTCTGCTCAAGAATTGCCGCATCCTCCTGCCCGATCATTCGGTCGGGAAGGGTTGCCTTCTGGTCGAAAACGGAGTGATTGCCGCAGTCGGAGAAGTGCCTGACGGCATGCAGGTGTCTGAGACGAAGGATCTGCGCGGCGCGCTTGTGATGCCAGGACTGGTGAACGCCCATGGTCATACCGCCATGACCCTTGTACGCGGCCTCGGCGGCGGATTGCCGCTCAAGCGTTGGCTCGAGGAGGCGATTTTCCCGGTGGAGGCCAGAATGACCCCCGCGGACATTGCGGCCGGCGTCACATGGGGCGTGATGGAGATGCTCGCCGGCGGTACGACTTGCGTCGCGGACATGTATGATTTTCCGGATTCTGGAGGCCGGGCATTCGAGAATGCCGGATTCAAGGCGAACATATGCCGTGTCGGGCTGAATTTCGTGGCGGGCAGGCTCGCCGAGTGCGTGGATTTTACGCGCAACTGGAACGCTTCCGCGCACAAAGGTGTCGTGGCGGACGTGTGCATCCATTCGGAGTACCTTACCGATGCCGGATTCTGCCGTGAACTTGCCGCCGCCAACAGGGAATTGAAGCGTCCGCTCCATGTGCATGCGTCGGAGACCCGCAGGGAGCATGAGGAATGCATTGCGCGTCACGGAAAGACGCCCATTGCGCATCTCGCCGATACGGGGCTCCTGGATCATGGCGCCTACGCCGCGCATTGCGTGTGGGCGACCGACGATGATTTCAGGATAATGCGTGAGCATGGTGTCACACTCGTCCACAATCCGTCCAGCAACATGAAGCTGGGAAGCGGTTTCGCGCGGATTGCAGCCGCTCGGGAGGCGGGGGTTAACATCGCGTTTGGAACGGACGGATGCGCATCCAACGACAATCTCAACATGTTTGAGGAGATGCATCTCGCCGCACTGCTTCACAAGGGCATTGCGCGGGATCCCACTGTCCTAGATGCCGGCGACATCCTTGACATGGCGACGGTGAATGCGGCGCGTGCCATAGGACGTATGGATACGGGGCTTGTCGAAGTCGGCAAACGCGCAGACCTTTGCGTAATTGACCTGGACAGGCCGCATCTTCTCCCTGCGCTTGACATTCCGAATCTGCTTGTGTACAGCGTACAGGCGTCAGATGTGATAATGACAATTGTCGACGGTGTGATACTCTATGACAGGGGCGAGTTCACTTCGATATACGCGGAGAAGGCGAAATATGAATTCCTTTCGGCCGTTCGCCGCATAGGTTTGGATATAATGACGCCTCTGGTTTGAACTCAAGGAGAGGAATGGTGTTTCCTGTATGAAGCGTTCTGACAATATGGATCTCCTGCTGCTGGCGATAGTGATATCTTTGGCATTGCATGCATTGCTGATGTTCTTTGTGGCGCCGAGAGTCATGAGCCAGGTGGGAGGCGTTTCTGTGGAGTCGAAGCGGCATCGCCGTCCACCAATGGCTGTGCGCAAATTTAACGGCGATCCGCTCCGTGAACGGGCGAAGACCCTGCCCAAGGCAGATGTGCCTGCGCCGCGGTCCGCCCCTAAGGTCGGTTCTGTCGGCGGCGGTCATGCGCCTGCTGCGGAAGTTTCCGTACAGGTTGCCGTACCTGCCCCGCAATTGCCGATGCCTGAAGTTGTCACAGCGCCGGACGCAGTCGGTTTTGAACTTCCCAAACCATCGGCGGTGGACGTGAAGTCGGTGGTCGACAGTATGCCGCCCATGCCGATCGGCTCGCCCCCGGCCCCCGCGATCTCATCGTCCGCGGCCCCATCGGCGGGCATGCCCAATGAATCGTTCCTTCCCGTACCCGGCCTTGCCGCACCGGCGCCGGAATTCTCTCTGCCGCAGATCTCCGAAGACTCGGATTCATCCTCTGCGATGGCAGGAGTCGCGCCGGCGAAGGCGATGCCGAAAGTCGATTACGTGTTCGACAACAAGGTTCTCGATGCCGTGAACGAGAGTTTCGTCGAGAAGGAGAAGGCCGCTGTGCGTGCGCTTCTGTCTGTTCCCGATGCGGTTCCGGTGGAGAGTGCGGTGAATTGTTCCATGTCCGCATGTCTCGATCCTGCAGACCCGAGGTGGCGGTATTTCACATTGACGTTTTCGCCGAAGGCTGGTGTGGATGAACTTCCCGTCGTCCCAAAGGATGCAGTGATTCTCATAGACGCATCCGGCTCCATCGGTTCTGACCGTCTCCGCAACTGCCGAAATGCCGCCAAGGAGATTCTCCGGACCTGCTTCAACTCCGGGGACAGATTCAATCTTGTGGCATTCCGCAACAGGTTCACATACGCGTTCCGGGAATGGCGCGAATGCGACGCTCCGTCCTTTGAGGAGGCGGACCGCTGGCTGTCGCGTCTCACGGCGCATGGCCGCACAGACGTGTTTTCCGTGATTCGCTCCGTGCTTACGCTTCCCCGTGACCCGACCCGTCCGCTGATAGCCCTCGTGGTGACCGATGGCGACGCAAACTCGGGCGTGAGCGGCACGGCGGAGATACTTTCCCGGTTCACCGCGCTTAATGACGGACTCGTATCGGTTTACATGTATGGCGTCAAGAGGGAGGCGAACAGGGAGCTTATAGACCTCCTGACGCGCGGAAACCGCGGCGAATCATTCATACATGAGGGCAGTCGACGTCGTGCGGGTGTCTCGATGGAGCCGCTTGCGACGGCGTTCCGTGACCCTGTCCTTACGGATCTGCGGATAATGTTCGCCGCCGGTTCCATGGCGGAGACGTATCCGAAGCTTCTCAAAAACCTTTACCGTGGCGGAACGGTTGTCCTGCGGGGGAGGTGTCCGGCGCGTGTCAAGGAGTTGGTGTTCACGCTGCAGGGGCTTTCAGGCTCAAAGGCGTTCGAGTCGCTGTACAGTCTTGACTTTGCGGCAGCCGAGTCTGCCGCCGCCTCACTGGTGGAGGATTGGCGCGCGGATCGTGTCATTGCCGGGCGACTGCTCGGACACGGCAGGTAGAGGACGTCCGGCGACCTTGATATTTTGTTGCGACCGTCTGGGAGTCGTCTCCGGGAACAAGGCCGCGGACAGGCTCGCGAAGAGCGGCTTTGGCGCCGCCAGGTTGTTCCGTCAACGGCGGCATGTTGAACTGGGCCGGGATGCCACGCAGTTTTTTTTTGAGCGTCATTCGCGGTAGATGCGCTTAAAGTCCACTCCCTCGGCGGCCAGTGCGAAAACGGCTGACGGCAGCGAGGCCGTGTCTTCGCGCAGCTGGCGGAAATAGTCTGCATAAGTTTCAGGCGGCGCATCCTTTTGCGGAGCTCGCAATCCGATGAAAGTGTACTTCGCATCGACGGAGACTTCTGCTATGACTTTTGTCGGCGATTTGGCCGGATCGTGCGGCAGGACATGGACATCGGCCTCGACGCGCGATGAAAGCAGAAAATCGTCGAGAATCTTTCTGGTGTCGGTCACGCTGACGCCGGTTTCGGCTATCTGGCAGAGGCGTATGCGTGTTTTCCGCACGGCCGATTGAACGATAAGACTTGCGAGCGACAGCATGAACGGGCCGTTCTGATTCTGGCCGCGCCACCATACATCAATGCGGTCAACGGCGGATTTTCCATCGGACGGCTCCGTCTGCAGCCTTTCACGGACAAACACCGCGCTTCTGCGGCGCTCGGCGATAAAGGATGCAAGGGCGCTTATGGATATCAGCCGGGGCTCTTTCATCGGTACGCCCACCAGAACCGTGTCCGGGACGAAAGGGCCGAACCCGTACGCGTGAACCAACGTGTACATCGTTGCGAATGGATCGTCTGACGCAAGAACGCGGACAAATGCGTCAAGACGCTTCTTTGCCGCCGCCGATCTCAGGATCTCGCTCAACTCTTCAATGCGCCCCGGCAATCCCGCGGCCTTGGGGACGATTGAGGCCAGTGTCACCATGCCCCGTCCGCCGGAAATGGCCCGTGAGAGATCTATGACATCGGAAGACTTAACCGGCAGTTCGGTAAAGGCGAGAACATCCGGACGCCAATTTCTGAGGTCGTGTTTCATCCCGTCGAGTTTGAACATTGCGGCTCTGGCGAGCGCGACCCAGAGTCCGGTGCGCATATCGCCCCAGCGAGCGGTCAATGCGCGGCGTTTTACAATCCAGAAAATGAACGTCTCCATCCCCAGTGCGACAAAGGTCCATCCCGGGCTGATCATGAACATCGCAATGACGCAGAGAATGAAGCCGAGGAAGGAGAACGGAGCCTTGACCTTGAATGTCGGACGCCAGGATGGATTGCCCATTGCGCTTTCAAGCGCCGCGGAAAGGTTCAGGAGCGCGTAGGTCGAAAGATTGAACATCGTCAGCACGGGGGCGATGGCGTTTATGTCGCCTAGCCAAAGGCAGACCGCCGCGATGCCGAAGCAGCAGAAAGAGCCGAATCGCGGGTTGTCCGTTTTTCCCCAGCCGCGGGCGAAAGCGCGCGGGAGAATCCGGTCGCGCGCCAGCGCCTGGAATACGCGCGGTGCGCAGAGGAAGCTGCCAACCGCGCTTGAAAGCGTCGCCGCCCACACGCCGAGCAGGATAGGGAATGTCCACTTTGCGCACTTGGTGAAGATCATGGTGTCGGTCCTGAGAATCGCGCTGTCGGAGACGTAGATTGAAAGGAATATGGGTATGGACATGTAAATCGCGTAGCCTGTAAGAACAGCCGCTATTGTCCCCAAGGGAATGGAGCGCGCAGGATTTTTCAGGTCGCCCGACATTCCCACTCCGGAGAGAATCCCCGTAACCGCCGGGAAGAATACCGCGAATACGGGCCAGAAGCCGAGCGGGGCGGGAAGATTTTCAGGTGATGCCGCCGTGAGGGAGCTTGGCGCGGAACCCATGAAAAACGAGACCAGAGAAAACGCTATCGCTCCCATGATGAAATATTGTGATTTCAGCGCGATATCGGCCGAAACGGTTGAGACGACAGCGAGTATCAGAAGCGTCGCAAAGCCGACGAGGCGGGGATCCCACGTTCCGACGTGCGGGAGAGAGGAGTTTACCAGCGCTTCGGAAAAACCGGCGATATAGAATGAAACGCCTATGGCTTGGGCGAGGGCGAGCGGCAGCCCCATCGCCGCGCCCGCTTCAACTCCGAACGAGCGTGAGAGCATAAAGTATGCGCCTCCGCCTTTCATGCGCATGTTTGTGGCGAGCGCCGAAATCGAAAGGCCTGTAAGAAACGTAATTAAGCTTCCGACGGTTACGATTATGAGTGAAGTCGTGAGCCCTACATTGCCCAGCATCCAGCCGAATCTAAGGTACATGACGACACCGATGATCGTCAGGATGCTCGGGGTATATACTCCCTGAAAGGTTCCGAAACCATAACCTCTGTTTTCCACGTTCTTTTTCATAGGGCCAAGTATCATATCAAATTTTTTTGATAGTTATGCAATATTTCATGGCTTCGTGAAACGCTGGATGTCTAGCCGGATTTGATATGGTATAATCTGCGGAAAAAAAAACAGTACGGAGAAGCGTGCGGGTTGCCGCCGCAGTGCCGTTTTAGACAAAGGAATGAAGATGAAGAAACTTTTCGTTAATGGTGAGGAGATTCCGGAGACGGTGATTCAGTCCGCGGTGGAACAGATGCTGAACTTCTACGCCATGCAGGGCGTGCCGCAGGAGGCCCTGAAGGAGCATATGGAAGAGCTGGTGTCGACGGCTCACGAGCAGGTAATCGGAGCCAAGATACTTGATGACGCCGCCAAGAGCGCCGGCAAGACACGTGAGGAGCTCATCGCCAAGGCGACTGAGGACGTTGCAGCTCCAACGGATGAGGATTGCGAGAAGTACTATAATGAGAACCGCGAGGCGTTCAAGGCGCCGCCGCAGGTTCGGGCAAGCCACATCCTCGTCAAGACCGATGGCGACGACGAGGAGACGAAGGCAAAGGCACGCGCGAAGATCGATTCAATCCGTGCTAGTGTGACGAGCGAGATCAATGTGGAGAAGGCTTTTGCGGACGCTGCGCGCGAGAACTCCGATTGTCCGTCCGGGCGCGAAGGCGGCGATCTCGGATGGTTCGGTCCCGGGCAGATGGTCCCTGAGTTCGACAAGGCCGCTTTCGAGATGAAGGTGGACGAGATTTCGAATGTGGTGGAGACGCAGTTTGGTTTTCACATTCTGCGCAAGACCGGCGAAAAGCCCGGCTGCGAGAGGTCGTTTGACGAAGTGAAGGATTCTCTCAGGGCGTCGCTCATGCGTGAGATGCAGAACGCGGCTTTCGGACGATTCATGGGTGAACTGCGCGCATCGGCGAAAATCGAGTTCCGCGACGAGTGACAGGTGTTGTCCTGCGGCCTTGCGCAAGCCGGCCGCTATCGCATTCCGGCGTATATCGCTATTGCGTAGAGCGTGCCGAAGACGGTGTATATCCCGCCTGAGGCACGCTCGAGCCTTATCCATTTGGGGGTTTCTGGACATTCGAGATATGTGCGCGTGGCGGTGGCAAGGGTCCGTCGGGTGAGCGGAAGCGCCATGAACGGGAGCAGGAAGATCCTGCCGTACTGGGCAATCAGCATTCCGCATACGGCATACGGAAGCAGATGGCATATCCAGTACAGGACCAGCGCATTTCTCGGACCAAATGCAGATGCGACGGTTCTTATTCCGGCAAGCCTGTCGGTGGGAATGTCGCGCATGTCGTTTCCGTGCATGATGATGCACACGAGCGACGCCAACGGAAGCGACAGCAGCGCCGCAAGCGGCGTGACATGCGTCAATGCGTCGGCCGGACGCAGTATGCATATCGCCACGAACATCTCCAGCGGACCCATGAGAAACGCGACGAACGGAACGCCCAGCCCGAGATACTTGAATCTGATCCCGGTGGAATAGTTGGTTGAACCGAGGAGTCCGATGAACCCAGCGGCGAGGAGCGGTATTGACATGCGCCATTCTCCGTCGTCACGGTAGAGGCACAGCGCCAGACCCAGCGCAGCGGCGACCGCGGCGCAGAAGAGCGCCACCGCAAGAAGCATGCGCATTGAAATGATGCCTTCCTGGACCTGTGGGGTTGTACGGATCGCTCCCGGCACCCTGTCCACCCCGGAGCGTTCATCGCCCCACGAGTTTAGCAGGTTCACCGTTGACTGGAAGAAGATGCCGGAGATGAGCCCTATCCACCACCTCGCGATGCCGTGGGTGGGGGGCGCCATCGCCAATGCCACGATAAAAGGTATCAGCGTCGCCGTGTAGCTCCAGGGCCTGAAAACGAAAAACCAGGCTTTTGTCTTTTTCTTATCCATGGTCGAATAGTTGAAATGCGGCAAGCGTGGCTCAGTAGAGATTGATCCGTCTCTTTGCGTAGGCGGCGAGCGGACTCTTCCATTCCGATGGGTCATACGACGTGCCGCCCATCAGTTTTGCAAGCCATTCCTCGCGCGCGCCCTTCGCAATCTGCCTCGGCCAATGCCTGCGTATCGAGGCGAGAAGCGCCATGCCTGCGGTTACAGGGCGGTAGCGCCCGGGGGTTTCCACGGAAAGCAGTACGCCCGCGATCTTGCCCCATCTGTATTCGCGCATGGAAAGGCCGCATTTCTTGAGCTTGTCTTCGGTGTCGCGGATGAGTTTCCGGGGATCCATCCATTCCGCGCCAAGCACACGGAACGCAAGATTGCCTCCGCGGTCGGTGTCAAGTGCCGGAAACGCCTCCGTGAACACCGTCACCGGATAGAGCACGGCGGCATCCCAGCTCTTGATGCCGGGAGACGGCGGAAGGAAGCCCGGCCACGGTTCTTGCAATTTGTGGCTCCAGCCCTTCATTCTGATGACGGAGAGCTTTACTTTCGGAATGTCGATGGCCATGTAGTGAGCCTCTTCGCCGATAGTCATCCCGTGGCAGAGCGGAAGGTTGGCGGGGCATACGAAGCCCATGTGCTCGCCGTCGGGCATAGGACCGTCCACAATGCCGCCAAGTGGGATGGGCCTGTCCAGCACGATCACCTCGACTCCGTTTTCGGCGGCGGCCTCCATCACCAGCTTGAGCGTCGCAAGATACGTGTAGCAGCGTATGCCTATGTCCTGAAGGTCGATGACTATCCGTTCAAGACCCCTGAGCATTCTCGGGGTCGGTTTGCGGGCGTCTCCATAGAGCGAGAATACCGGTATCTTCCATCTTGGATGCCGCGCGTCACTCGTCCTTTCTCCGGGCGCGGCAAGACCGAAATATCCGTGTTCAGCTGAAAACACCGCCTTGAACGCGTGGGGAAGGCTCTCGTGAAGCATCTCACCCAGCGGAGATGTCTGCTGAGAGAGGATGCCGAACGGCCTTCCGGTTTTGAGCTTCGTCAGGAGAGACCTGTAGTCTACGGAAAAACATTTCATATAGGCCATTATATCATAACTTTGTTTTTGTGGTACAATGGGCGGCGTTTGCGTTTTGACCGCCGTTGGCCAAGCCGTGCGGCGAATACGGAGATTGAAATGGCGGCAGTGAGATATAGAATGGGCCTGGCGGTGTCAGGAGGTGCGGATTCGGTGGCGCTTTTGGTGCTGATGGCGGAGCTTCGCATGAAGCATGGCTTCGAGGCGGTGGTCCTGCATTTCGACCATGGGATCCGCAGCGATTCATCGGAGGACGCGGAGTTTGTGCGCCGTCTTGCCGAGCGCTTCGGACTTCAGTTCCGTATGTCTCGTGTGAAGGTTGTTCGCAGGAAGGGCGAGTCCATCGAGATGGCGGCGCGGCGCGAAAGGCTTGCGTTCTTCGGGGCATGCATGAAGAGCCTCCGTCTCGACTGCATCGCCACCGGACATCACATGGATGATGTCGCGGAGACTTTTCTCATGCGGCTCAAGCGCGCGTCCGGCGCGGATGGTCTTGCCGGACTGAAGCCTGTGAGTTTCGTGGATGGGATAGTGTTCGTGCGACCTCTGCTGAACGTGCGCGGCGGCGAACTTCGCTCGTTTCTGAAGTCGCGTGGAATCGCCTGGCGTGAAGACTCCACAAACAGTGACACCGCGATACTCCGCAATAAGGTGCGGCATGTAATCTTGCCGTTCCTAGAACGGGAGCTTGATCCGAAGATTGTGGAGCATATCTGCCGGAGCGCAGGCTATCTCAGGGAAATTGCCGAGGGCGCGGGAAGATTCCAGGCGGCAGAGGTTTACGGTGTGCCGTCTCCGGATCTGGCGGAACCAAGGGCGGATGCGTTGCCGGAGAATTTCACTCTAGAAGTGGAGGAGACTGTTGGATATGAGATCCCACCGATTGAGATCGGACTGCTTCCGGCGAGCGGATGGTTTGACGCGACGGTGCTGAAGGGCCGTACGATTGAGGTGCGAAAATGGCGTGACGGTGACTGGATGAAGCCTTGCGGTTTCCCGCATCGCAGAAAGCTCCAGGATATCTTCGTGACTGCCAAGACTCCGCCATCCGTACGTCGCTCCCTGCCGATAGTCGTCGATGTCGAAACTGGGGAGGTGCTTTGGATACCTGGATACCGGGTGTCCGACTCGGTCAAGGTTCCGTCCAAGACCGCACCGTCACTCAGATTCCGTCTGCAACGAACCTAGATATTCAGCATGAGGTGTACTACATCTGAAAAGTGCTCTAGTATCATGGATTTTGTCGCCAAATTGGCCAAGACCTCATTTTTTGCGAAAACTGCTTGCGTTCGAGATGCTGTTTTGATAGAATGTGCCGCGTTTTTTGATTAGGAGAGGTGTCCGAGTGGTCGATGGTGCAACCTTGGAAAGGTTGTGTGGGGGCAACTCCACCGGGGGTTCGAATCCCCCCCTCTCCGCCATCATGGCGAACGTTGAGCGAAAGGATCATGAATGATGCGTTCCGGTCTTGAATCCCTTAAGTTTCTCGGTGCGGGTTCGTCGGTGCCGTCAGGCTATTCCCCTAGAGTTCTCGAGGCGTTTCCCAATGTGCATCCCGATCGCGACTATTGGGTCACGTTCACATGTCCTGAGTTCACCACTCTCTGTCCCAAGACGGGGCAGCCGGACTTTGCCACGCTCACGATACGCTACATTCCCGCGAAGACGCTTGTGGAGTCCAAGTCCCTCAAGCTGTACCTTTTCGGTTTCCGCAACCATGGAGATTTCCATGAGGATGTGGTGAACATCATCTACAACGATCTTGTTGCGCTGCTCAAGCCGAAATACATGGAGGTCATCGGAAAGTTCGCGCCGCGGGGCGGAATCTCCATCGATCCTTTCGTGAACGGCGGCATCGGGGCAAAGTACCGCAAGTTGGCCGAGTGCCGTTTCGCCGCCTGGAACGGCGTGCGCTGACAGAGCCTCATCCCCGCCCATGAGGCCTGTTAGAGATACGATACCTGTAAACCTGATATGCGACGGGCGTCCGGCGCTCATCGTCGGGTATGGCAGGGTTGGTCAGCGGAAACATAAGTTTCTCCTGTCGTGCGGCGTATCCGTGAGGGTAATAGCGCCTGATGCGGCTTCAATGAAGGAGGGGACAGACCCTGCCGGATACCTGAAGCGCAGGTTCAGGGCGGGGGACTGCAAAGGGGCGCTTGTGGTGTTCGCATGCACCGACGACAAGCATGTTAACCGGGCGGTCCTTGAAGACGCCCGGCGGCACAATGTTCCCTGCTGCTGCGCGGACCAGAACTGGGCGGATGCCGATTTCACGACGCCGGCGGTGGCGCGTGGCGCGGGTGTCACGGTCGCCGTCTCCACCAGCGGCGCGTCTTGCGCGAGCGCAAAGGAGCTGAGGCGCTCCCTTGAATCCTTCCTGGACGGACGCGAGTCCGGCAAGGTCGTCGTGATCGGCACAAGCGACGGGTACACATCCTCCGACAGGTTGGCGGCGTTTCACCTTTCACCGGATGCCAGGAAGGAGATGGTCCGTTTCCTTTACGGCATCAAGGGGGTTGAAGGCCTTGTCGTCCTCAATACGTGCAGCCGCGTGGAGGTCGCGCTGTATGGAAGCGTGGATATGGAACTGGTGAAGAGGCTTATGCATTTCCACCGCCTCGGCGAGAGCGAATATTTCATCCTTGAGGGTGCGGATGCTTTCAGGCATGTTGTGATGGTGACCGCAGGGCTCAAGTCTGCATGGGCGGGTGAGTTTCACGTCGTCAGTCAGGTGAAGGACGCCCTTGTGGAGTCGCTTGAGTGCGGGATGCTCGACGGCAGGCTGAAGGGATTCTTTGACAGTGCTCTGCGCACCGCCAAGAAAGTGCGCAGGGCCGTGTCGGGGATGTTGGAGGTCAAGGAGATAGAGGCTACGGCCGTGGATTATCTGTCGTCAAGGATCGATCTCGCCACTGCCCGCGTTGTGGTGCTCGGTTCCGGCAGGATCGGTTCTGCGGTCGCTGGAATGCTCAAGGGCTGCAACGTGAAGATTGTGCACCATGGTGAAAGGATTCCGCGTTGCGACGCGCTCGTGTGCGCGCTGTCGACGCAGGATCCGGTTGTGACGCGTCCCCGGAAGGAGTGTGTGGTGGTTGATCTCGGGATGCCGCCGAACTGTGCGCCCGCATCGGGTGCGGTTTCCCTCGACGAACTCAAGAACTGGCGCCGTTCCCAGACGGGGGCGATCGATGCGGCGATGTCTCGAGCCGAATCCATCATTGCATCGGAGCTTGAGTGCCTGCGCCTGTAGGATCGGAAAGGATATGGATATGAACGAAAGCAATTCAGCTTGGTATGAGAGGGCCAAGGCTGTTACGCCCGGCGGCGTCAATTCCCCTGTGAGGGCATTCAACGGAGTTGGCGGCGTTCCGCTTGTGGTGAAGGGCGGCAAGGGCGCAAAGGTCTTTTCCTCCGACGGACGCGAGCTTACGGACTATTGCTGCAGCTGGGGTGCGATGATTCTTGGACACGCCGACGATGAGGTGACTGAGTCCATAGCGTCTCAGGCGGCGAAGGGCACGACTTTCGGCATCGTCACGGAGAATGAGGTGCTTTTCGCCGAGCGTCTCTGCGCGCTTGTTCCGGGGATGGACAAGGTGCGCGCCGTCAATTCCGGCACGGAGGCCGTCATGAGCGCCCTGCGTCTTGCGCGTGGAGTCACGGGACGCGACCTTCTCGTCAAGTTCGACGGATGCTACCATGGGCATTCTGACTCCATGCTCGTCAAGTCTGGCAGCGGGGTGCTCACGGCGGGGAATGACAGTTCTGCGTCGTCAGCGGGCGTGCCGGCCGATTTTGCCCGTCACACGGTATCCCTGCCGTACAATGATTTTGACGCAGCACGTGAGTTTTTCGCGATGCGAGGCAGGGAGGTCGCGGCAGTGATCGTCGAGCCTGCTGCCGGGAACATGGGGCTCGTTACGCCAAAAGAGGGCTTTCTGGCCGAACTTCGCGAGCTGACCCGTGCGTCAGGTTCGCTTCTCATCTGCGACGAGGTCATAAACGGCTTTCGTTTCGGTCTTTCCACATATTCGTCGCTGCACGCCGGAATAGAGCCGGATCTTGTAACGCTCGGCAAGGTCATTGGCGGCGGTTTGCCGTTGGCGGCGGTTGGCGGCAAGGCAATGTACATGGATTGCTTCGCCCCTGAAGGGTCTGTCTATCAGGCAGGGACGCTCGCAGGCAATCCGCTTGCCGTTGCGGCGGGACTGAAGACGCTTGAGATTCTTGAGCGCGACAATCCATATGCCGGCATGTCCGATAGGTGTGCCAGGATAGCCGATGGCGTCAATGCCATCGCCGAGGTGAAGGGACTGCCTGTGCGTGCCGCGAGTTTCGGAGGTGTTTTCACGATTTTCTGTTCGGCGGATCCGGTTCGGGATCTTGCCGGCGCAATGCGTTGCGACACCGCGCTTTACGCGAAGATATTCCATGGTCTGTACGATCGCGGAATATACATCGCACCGTCCCAGTTCGAGTGCAATTTCGTCTCTGCTTCACACACAGATTCCAATGTGGATTCCTTCGTTTCCGCATTCGCCGGGATATTTCGCTGAAACCCGCCTCATGCCGGAATCTCCGTCCCCGAAATGCGACTGAGCTGTATGTCGGGTGTCCCGTTCCATTTTGCACGGGACGCCCGGAGTGGCGACATGGCTTTCGTTGCGCATGAGCCGTCGCCCCCTCTTGCGATGAGGCAGATTCAATGCATCCAGACCTAACGACAAAGTAAATGTTTAAGGTTCGAAAATATTTTTCATTTTCGATGAACAATATGGTAGAATAGGCGACCATGAACAACAATAAAACTTCTTCATTCAGGTGGGTCGTGTGTGCGATGCTGTTCGCCGCAACGACCGTCAACTATCTCGACCGCCAGGTCCTCTCCCTTACGTGGAAGGACTTCATTGCCCCGGAGTTCAAGTGGACCGACAACGACTACGGCACGATCACTGCCGCGTTCTCGCTGATCTACGCGCTCTGCAATCTCTTTGCCGGAAAGTTCATCGACTGGCTCGGCACGAAGAAGGGGTATCTCTGGGCAATCTTCATCTGGTCCTTGGGTGCGTGCCTTCATGCAGTCTGCGGCGTGGGCGCCGTCAAGATCGCCTCGCTCGCCGCAATCTCCATGACCACCGTGTCCGTGTGGCTCTTTCTCGCCTGCCGTGCGGTTCTCGCGCTCGGTGAAGCAGGAAACTTCCCGGCGGCGATCAAGGTGACGGCGGAGTACTTCCCCAAGAAGGACCGTGCGTTCTCCACGTCGATCTTCAACTCCGGTTCGTCCGTCGGCGCGCTCGCCGCCCCCGCCACGATTCCGCTCATCGCGAAGTTCTGGGGATGGGAGATGGCCTTCATCATCATTGGTGCCCTCGGCTTCCTCTGGATGGGATTCTGGATGTGGCTCTACAGGAAGCCCTCCGAGAACAGCCGCGTGAATGCCGCCGAGCTCGCGTACATCAATTCAGACTCCGATTCCGAGGCTGAGGCGAAGACTTCATCCGCCAATGCCGAAGGTCCTAAGATCTCCTACCTCAAAGCCTTCGGCCTTCGCCATACCTGGTCGCTCATTCTTGGCCGCTTTCTCACCGATGGCGTGTGGTGGTTCTTCCTCTTCTGGACGCCCGGATACCTCTCCGACCAGTTCGGGTACCGCAGCGACTCCGGCATGGGCATGGCGCTCATCATCACGCTCTATGCGATCGTCACGTTCGTCTCGATCTATCTCTGCAAGCTCCCCACGTTCTTCGTGGACAAGCGCGGCATGAACCCCTACGAAGGCCGCATGGTCTCGATGTTCATCTTCGCATGCTTCCCGCTTCTCGCTCTTGCGGCTCAGCCGCTCGGTGCGTTCAGCGCATGGTGGCCGGCGATTCTGATCGGTCTTGCCTGTGCGGGTCATCAGGCCTGGAGCGCCAATGTGTACTCTGTCGTCGGCGACATGTTCCCGAAGTCCACGATTGCAACGCTCACCGGCATTGCCCAGTTTGCCGCCGGCTGCGGAAGCTTCATGGTCAACAAGAGCGCGGGCAAGCTCTTCACCTACGCCGCGGAGCAGGGAGAGGCGTTTGCGTTCCTCGGCTATACGGGCAAGCCCGCCGGCTACATGGTTGTGTTCTGCTACTGCGCCGTTGCGTACCTCATCGGCTGGATGTGCATGAAGACGCTCGTTCCGAAGTACAAGCCCGTGGTGCTCGACTGAGAGCCCCGGCCCTTTGGATGATTTGAAGGAGCCCTAGTCTGGCGAAGAAATCCAAAGGCGCGGCGTTGACCGAATATGCGCTGCTCAGGACGGCGTGCGCAGTGGTCAACGCAATCCCGTATCCCCTTGCCTGTGCACTGGCGAGGGGATTTGCTTGGTTTCTGGTGGATGTCGTCCGCTTTCAGCGCAGGCGCACGTTCGACCGGATCAGGGGGTGTTTCCCCGGGATGACGGATCGTGAAGTCCATCGCATTGCCGTTATGTCTCTCTCGAATGTCCTCATGAGTGCGGTCGAGATGATTCGCGCCTCTCGTCTGGACAGGAAGTGGATTGAGGCGCACGTAAAGGATGTGCATGTCTATGCGGAGCGTCTGAAGGCTATTGCGGACGAGGGGAAGGGTGTTGTGATAATGGTTCCGCACAGCGGAAACTGGTACATGGCGGCCTGGGCTATGGCGCGTTGCGGAGTGCCGCTTTTCGCCATCGCCGCAAAACAGCGCAATCCCTACATCGATGCCTGGATGAACCGCCAGTACGGCGATGGTCTGGATGTGGTCGAGCGCGGAAGCGCACGCGTAATGGCGGAGATCAAGGCGCGTCTGTCGAAAGGGCAGTGCTTCGCCATCCTTCCGGATCTGCGCGTTCCCGCGAAGGATGTCGAGGTTCCGTTCCTCAATGGAACGGCAAACGTTTCGCACGGCGGGGCCTCGTTTGCGACCGCAGTCGGCGCGCCGGTTGTGGTCGCGATCATGCGGCGCGAGAACGGAAGGCATGTGTTCGACCATCTTGCGACGCTTCGTCCGGACCCGGAGAAGCCTCGCAAGGAGGAGTCGATTCGTCTTACCCGTGAGACGATGGCTCTTCTTGATGATGCGATACGGAAAACGCCGGAACATTGGTTCTGGTACAACAAACGCTGGATACTTCAGCCCGTGCGCGGCTGACAGGCAGCGTGGGAGAGAATATGGAACGGCAGAGACATGATAAGCTTTGGGGCTTTGAGGATTGGCTCTACGATGACGGCAAGGTTCTCATAAAGCGCATCTGCG
The DNA here is from genome assembly GCA_045595285.1 of Kiritimatiellia bacterium. Classification (GTDB taxonomy): domain Bacteria; phylum Verrucomicrobiota; class Kiritimatiellia; order RFP12; family UBA1067; genus UBA1731. The sequence goes on from JAZOAC010000027.1 coordinate 62,276, forward strand.
CGGATATGCGGCTGAGCGTGCAGGTGCATCCGAATGACGATACGGCCAAGACTGTCGGCGGCAGGGCGAAGACGGAGATGTGGCGCGTGCTGAAGGACGGACCCATCTTTGCCGGATTCAAGCCTGGCGTGACGGCTGATGATGTCGTCCGTGCCGTGGACGACGGATCCTTCGAGGAACTGCTTGTCCGTTTCGACGCCAAGGTCGGCGAATGCTATTTCATACCGGGCGGACTCGTCCATGCCATTGGCGAAGGGACTTCGGTGTTCGAGGTGCAGCAGTCGAGCGACACGACGTTCCGCCTCTATGATTGGGGCCGTGTTGACGCAAAAGGAAATCCGCGCAGACTCCACGTAAAGGAGGCTTTGGCGGCGATGGATCTTTCGTTGCCGCCGCCTGTCCCGGGCAGTTCCGTGAATTGCGCATACTTTGCATTCAGCACCCATGCGGCAGGCGAATTGCCGCCGGCCGGCCAGCGCCGCGTGGTATACGACCCTGTCGCAGACGCGATCGTTGAACTTGCGCCATCGGCTCCGGCGGAGTTCCGCAACGAAGTCTTTTCGGTGACGATCCATTAAATCTCCGTCGCGCTGTGGCGTCAAGGGTTTGCCTATCTTAATTCAAAGATTGTCAACATAAAAACGGTTACGCCGAAAAATCGGCGTTTCCGGTGTTCGCATGCGCGCGCACCGTCTTCTTGCAGGAGATGAAGCCGATAAAGTTCTCTGTTGTGCAGCCTCTATACGCCAATGAAATCGCGAAGATGGGGAAAGGCATCCGTTTCCAGATTGATGCTCTCCGCGATTGCCGTCACGAACACGTGACGGCAATCTGCTCTCCGCAGCATACGCGTGTTTCGAGTCCATTGGCTGAGTTTTGGATCAGGTCATCATCGAATTTGAGCGATCCGGCCTTTGCTATCAGAATCACCGTGGATCCGCCAAATTTGAAATAGCCTTTCTCGTCGCCTTTTGCGTGTTCACTGCCGTCGTATGTCTGGATGATCGTTCCGACTCCGAACGCGCCAACGTCAACGAGCCAGTAGCGTCCAAAGTCCGCATCGCAGGCAAGTATCTGTCGTTCGTTGTCGGCGTATATGTCGGGGCGTCGAACCAGTGCAATGGGATTTACAGAGTGGTATTCGCCAGGTATCACGCGAATCTTTTCCGGCGTGCGGCATGCATACGGGAAGTGAAACCGGTGATAGTCGACAGGGGCTAGACGTATCACCGCGATGTCGTATGCCCCGTCTGGTACATCTGGACCGAATACTTCTCTGAGGCGGCGTGTCGCGCCCTTTAGCGGGAAGGGGGTGTCTGCATCGGCGTTCAGATACAGCATGAGCCGTCCGTCCGCAGGGCTGACCATCCCGCCGCCGACAGGGCGTGCTCCCGGTTTCAGCTTCCGTGTGAAGAATGCGTTGAACGAAGGGTAACTCGAGATGGGGTGTTCAGCCTCGTCCGCCTTGCATCCGGGAATCGCAGCCAACGACGCTATGGCCTTGCGCGACTTCGGAGAGTCGTAATACCAGCCCATGATTGCGGATATGGCCTTGGATCCGAAAAGGACTGGCCATAGCGTTCTCCCGAGAAGCGTTTCGTATGCGAAGCGCAGAGCTCCATCACCCATTACGGATTCGGTGATTTTTTCGCCGGAGGCACGGTCAATGTATTCAACTGCTTTCATGCCTCAAATTATATCATAGACATTGCCCCACGGCGCGATCGTGTTTGTGGATGATTGCGCCAAAAGCTGTTCATTGTGTTATAATCGGGCGCATGGATTTCAAACCTTATGAATATTCGGGAGTGGTTTTCGACTCCCGCAAAGTTACGCCAGGATGCCTGTTTGCGGCACTTCCAGGGGCGACCGTTGATGGACATGCCTTTGTCAGGCCGGCTTTTGAGAAGGGGGCGAAGGGGATTCTCGTCAGGAAGGACCGGGCGCACGAGTTCATCGGGCCTGAATCAGATGCTCTGATTCCAGTGGATGATGTCAAGGTTTCGCTTACCGAAACGGCGCGGGCGTACCGCAAGACTTTGAAGGCGAAGGTTGTAGGCATAACGGGAAGCGCCGGCAAGACGACGGTCAAGGAGTTCACGGCTGCGTTTCTGCGCGCCAAGGGCAGGACTCACGCGACGGCCGGAAACTACAACAATGACCTTGGTCTTCCGATTACGATATTGGAATGTCCTCCCGATGCCGAGTTTCTCGTCCTTGAGATGGGAACTAACCATCCTGGGGAGATTGCCCACCTTGTCGGGATTGGATGTCCAGATATTGGAATAATATCGTCCGTCGGCACGGCGCACATCGAATTTTTCAAGACACAGGATGGGATTGCAGAGGAAAAAGGGACACTTTTCCGTTCTCTTCCCGAACAGGGCATTGCCGTTCTTGGTGCGAATAACGACCGCTTCGAAATGCTCAAGGGCATGTGCCGATGCCGTACCGTAGTATCTGACGGAACAGCTCCGCTTGAGTGTCCGTTGGTTGGCGAATACAACCGGTGGAACATGTCGTTGGCTTGGAACTGCGCAAGGGAACTCGGTGTTTCAGAGGCAGAGGCATTTGGTGCGCTTGAGGGATTTGCTCTTCCCGGAGACCGATGGCGCACAAGTGAGCGCGACGGCATTACGTTCATATCAGACTGCTATAACGCGAATCCGACGTCAATGATTGTAGCGTTGGAGGCTTTTGCCGCTGAGCCTTGCCGGGGAAGAAGGGTTGCTGTCCTGGGCGACATGTTTGAACTTGGCGACGTGAGTGCAACTCTTCATGAAAAAGTGAAGGACAAGGCTTTGTCATTGGGATTGGACAAGGTAGTGTTCGTCGGTGAGAACTTCGGCGGCGTTTCGTTTGACGAGGCAAAGGCAGACCTTTTCTCATATGTGAGGTCTGGGGATTCCGTCCTGTTGAAGGCATCGCACGGAATGGCATTGGGACGTATGCTTGAACCATGAATGCGGTAATTCTTGGAAACGGCGGTAGCGGAAAGGCGGCGGCGGAGCTTCTGCGCCGTGAGGGGTGGCGTGTGACCGTGCTTGATGGCACGGATGCATGGCCTGAGGGCGCATGGGATCTGTGCGTGACAAGTCCAGGTGTGCCTATGGACCATCCATGGCAGAATGCCGCCCGTTCGCATGGTGTTCGTATCATGTCGGAACTTCAACTCGGGGCAGAACGTTATCGTGCCCTCGGCGGAAGAATGCTGGCCGTAACAGGCAGCAAAGGCAAGAGTTCCGTTGTGAAGCTCGTTGCGGATGCACTTGGAGGCATTCCATGCGGAAACTACGGCAAACCGCTTTGTGAGGTCGTGCTTGACTTTGTGGACTTTATGGGGACAGACCCTGAGAAAACGAAAGGACAAACCCTGGGAAATGAAGGGACAGACCCTAGGGCGGTTGTATATGGCTCTAAATTGCCTATCGCAATCGTGGAAATCAGCAGTTTTCAGTTGGAGACGACTGAATTGCCGCCAGATACGTTTGAAGCGGCGGCGATTCTTAATCTTCAGGAAGACCATCTTGATCGACATGGTACTGTCGCGAAATACCATGCACTAAAACGAAAGCTTCTCGACTTTGCCTCTGTGAAAATCGTGGGGACAGACCCTGAGAATGATGGATATGGAATGGTGTCAGGTGTTTCGAAGAGGGAAAAAACGGATAAGAACTGCGATTTGTTTGCAGACTGTTATTTTGACAACCCTATATTACGGGACAATGGACTGTCTGCCGTTGCATTGATGAAAGCGGTTGGACTTGCAGACGATGCCATAAGGGCTGCGTTTATGAGGTTTGAGGCATTACCGCATAGGATGCAGACAGTCGGCGTGCATGATGGAGTGGCATGGGTAGACGACTCCAAGGCAACGAGCATATCTGCCTTGATTGCGGGTGTCACAATGGCATATTCTCGCTTAGGGTCTGTCCCCAGGGTGAGGTTGATTGCGGGCGGATTGGCGAAGGGGGATGATCCGGCCATGGCACGGGAGTGCCTGGCCAAAGGAGTCGCGAAGGTTTACCTTATCGGACAATGCGCAACGGCATTTGCCGAGGCATGGAAGGATATTGTTCTTTGCGAGGTGTGCGGTACTATGGATGTGGCCGTGGCCGAAGCAAAGAACGATTCAAGAGAAGGGGATTGCGTCCTTCTGTCACCGGGCGCGGCAAGTTTCGATCAGTTCAAGAGTTATGGCGAGCGGGGGGACCGTTTCGCATATCTGTCTGCTCATTGCAGATGCGACGTGAACCATACTGTGTCCGTAGACAGTCATCAAGGACATCGATTGACCTAAAGGAAGTTTGAAAAAGGAGAAATTCATTATGATAGACAGGCATATTAACATCAGTAGGCTGCTGACGGGGGTCATGCTCATTGTTGGCTTTTGCGCATCGGCTGTGCCCAGGTTCGCGTTTCAGGTCTATGCAGTTAGAGACATGTGCGCCAGGGATTTCCGCTCTACGCTCAAGGCTGTGCGTGAACTCGGCTATGAAGGTGTGGAGACAGGACGCTTCTATGGGCTTGGCGCAAGGGAACTGAAATCGCTTTTGGATGAAATCGGGCTTGAACTGGTGGCGTTGCAGCTGTATCCCGATGATTTGGTCGAGCCGAAATTGCGAGATACGCTGCGTTTCGCCAAAGAGTGTGGCGCCGACCGCATAAACGTGGCTTGGTTTAAAGGCAGCGCCGAGAACCATCGTGACTGGCAGCTTCTTGTGAATGTCGTCAATCACGCCGCGGAGGAGGCGGCGAAAGAGCGGATTGCAATTGGCTATCACAACCATGACCAGGAGTTCAGGATCAGATTCGATGGCAAATATGCATGGGATTGGATGTGGGAGCGGTTTTCTCCACTGGTGAAACAGGAGTTTGATGCGGGATGGTGCGCACTCGCAGGCGCCGATCCGCATGAGGTGCTCAAGCGTTATCCAAATCGCAATCCAACAGTTCATATAATGCCAGCGATTGCCGATTCCAGAGGATTGAAAAGAGGCGAGGCGGGTGTCGGGGCATCTCGGGACAAGATCGACTGGTCTCGCCTTGCTGCCGAACATTCCGCCGACGGAACGGAATGGTTCGTCGTAAAGCCTGTTACGTTCCCAGACTCCCTTGAGGACATGAAATCCAGCATCGACTATCTGAAGCGACTTGACCTCAGATAGAAGGACTGAACTTCGGCCTATTTTCCTGTCTCCATCTGCGCATGGTCATGCCTGTTTTCTTGATGAACATGCGCTTGACGAAGGAATCCGAGTTGTATCCGCACCGCTGGATGATGATTGATATCGGCAGGGATGTGTCTTGCAGCAATCGGCATATCTCCTCCAGTCGCCGGTCCTGTATGGCTTCGAGTATCGACGAGCCGGTTGCTTCGCGGAATCTGAGGGTCGCGAGCCTGCGAGAGCATTTCATTAAGGCGGCAATGTCCGATATCAGTATCGTTCGTTCCGTTGCATGCCTGCGGATGTATTCAACGGCCTTCCGTGCTTGGGGGCCAATTGTTTTGGAGGACATTGTCGACCCTCTGCGTACGAGCCGCAGAGGACCATAATATTCTGTTGATGGAGGAGTTTTCTCTTTCCTGCGGCTTTTCTCTATTTCGGCAGCCAGCATCGCGGCCAACCGATATCCGGCGCCTTCAAAGTCTGGCTCTGAACTTGTTATGCCGGGCGACACGGATTCACAGTATATTTCGTCGTTGTCGATGCTGGCTATCGCCACCTCGTCCGGGATGGAAAACCCGCTCGTCACGGTTGTATTGAATACCTTTATGGCGTTGATGTCGTTTGCCGCGAGTATTCCGCAAGGCTTTGGTAGCGCGGTTATTGCCTCTCTGAGATTCGCATTTGAAAGCAGTGTGACTTTGTGTCCCTGCTCATAGGCGTCCTTTCTGAACTGTTCGAACCTTTCCTTGTCCCAGAAAAGAGCATTCCCCTTTCCGAAATAGGCATATGATCGACAGTTCATTTCAAGTAAAATGGAGCCGGAGAGTCGTGCTTCCGCTGCGGAGTCATGCAGAAGCATTGGATGGATCAGTGATGGACAGGCAGGATTCTGGTCCAGATACACAGTGGGGATGTCACGGAAATATATGTCCGGCGCAGCACCGAAACTATTACCCCTGTCGACAAGGCATCCGATTGGATTCCATTGGGAAATTGCGTTGCGTATTTCGGATGTGGTTGCGTAGTGGTCAATGACCTGGACGAACCAATTGTGTTCACGGGCGAAGGTGTGTACGCCGGAAAGCTTTTTTCGCCAACTCATATGGTAGGTGGATTGGAAAAATAATATGATGTCCATGACGGGTAATATACCATATTGTTGCCCGATCGAACATGTTTTATTGTTTCGATTGGATATCTACCGCTTTAGGGGATATGTTAAAATTGACGACATGAAAAAGAGATTGCTATCGTTGTTTGTTGCTGGAGGCGTTGTCCTTGCGACTTTTGCGCAGTCGAGCCGCAATGCGCCCTGGTCGAAGGAAAGGGCGTGGGAATGGCACCGTTCGCATGAATGGGTCCGCGGATGCAATTACATGAGCGCAAGTTGCGCCAATCGCATCGACCAATGGCAAGGGTATGGTTTTGAAGAGCGATTTGCCGAAGCGGAGAAGGAGCTTGCACTCGCAGAGGAAATAGGCTTCAACTCCATGCGCGTCGTTCTTGCCGAATCCGGATTTGGGGTATGGATGGCTGACCATGACGGTTTCATGGAGCGCTTTGAGCGAACCATTGACCAGTTTGATAGGCATGGAATGACGGTTGCCGTCGTGCTGGGCAATGACTGTACGCGCCCAAAGGAATTGTGGAAGCCTGTGAAGCTGGGTCCGCAGACTTGCGATTGGGGCTATCATGGAGGACGCAAGGTTAGCCAGCACGGCTCACTGCCGGATGCGATGGGTTGGAGCGAGCTTGACGATCTGGAACTGAAAGTGAAGTTCTTCGCCATGTGCAGGGAAATCGTCGGCAAGTATCGTGATGATAGGCGCATACTGTTCTGGAATGTCTACAACGAGCCGGGAAACAACAACCGGGCGAAAATCACAGCGCCTAACCTCAAGGAGCTTTTCGCGCTACTGTGGAAGATTGATCCGATTCAGCCTTTGGCGGCCGATATATGGTACGACGGCGGCACAATCGAAGAAAGTGCGATGAATGAAGCGGTTGCCGTTGCCGGAGCGTTGTCCGACATCATAAGCTACCATTGCTATGGCGATTATCTGATGCAGACGCTGATCATACACGATCTCAGGAAGCGCTATGGCCGGCCGCTTTACAATACGGAATGGCTGCATCGCATATGGCGCAATGATGTGTTTACCGCGTATCCCCTTTATTTCCTTGAAGGGGTCGGCTGCTACATGTGGGGGTTCGTGGCCGGCAAATACCAGACCTACGAACCTTGGGAAGGCATCTGGCGGCGACAGGACGAGGGTGTGGAATACGACCTTGGCCTAGACGTCACCAAGTGGCAGCATGATCTCATCCGACCGTCAATGCGCCCTTATGATCCGCGTGAGGTCCGGCTCATAAAGAGAATCAATGCCCTGGCCGATCGGGAAGCGGACGGCGGCAGACGGAATCGTTCACTTTAAATTGCAATGAAAAAAGAAGGCAAGACATGAAAAGAACATACACATTGTCAATGATGTCGTTGGCGGCTGCCGCAGCTTTTGCCGCTGGCGTCGAGTTTAAGGAGACGAGCTGCGTATTGCCCACATATGCCCCCGGCGGATACGACAAGACCCCTATATTCTATACCGGGCGGGTGTATCAGGGTGCGCAGGGAAGGGTGTATCCATACCCGATGCAGGATGTCCTGTACGATAGGTGCATTGACGAAACGTACAAGTATCTTACGCTGGAGAATGACTGGCTGCAGATGGGTATCCTTCCCGAACACGGCGGACATCTCCTGAACTTCACCGACAAAAAGACCGGCTTTGAGATATTCTACCGTCAGCATGTCGTGAAGCCTGCCCTGATAGGAATGCTCGGAGCCTGGATATCCGGCGGCGTCGAGTGGAACTTCCCTCATCACCATCGCGCAACCACTGCCATGCCCATCGACTGGCGTTTCACGGAACAGTCCGACGGCTCAAAGACCATATGGCTGGGTGAGACGGAGCTCCGTCGTCGCCTGAAATGGACGATCGGCCTCTCCATGATGCCGGACCGCGCCGTGCTCCAGGCGGAAAACATCTTCATGAACCGCAATCCCTACATAGAGTCCATGATCTATTGGGCGAATGTCTCGGTGCATTGCGGCGATGACTATCAGGTCATATTCCCGCCGTCATGCCATCTGGGGTTCGATCACCACAAGAATTTTTGGACATCCTTCCCGATCGGGCCGAAGAAGGTCGACCATTCGTGGATACCTTCGCAGCGTTCAAAATACGCCGAGGACGTTTCTGGCATGATAGATCTCAGATGGTGGAAGAATTTCACCGTGGAGTCGCGTTCCATTTTCGCGATGGATCCAGAGAACTCCTGGATCGCCGGATACGACCACAGGAAAAACATGGGCACCGCGCACACTTCCAACCGTCATCTTACCGTGGGCAAGAAATTCTTTCTGTGGGGAAATTTCCCCGAAGCCCATGTCTGGGATACGGTGCTTACCGATGCTGACGGTCCATACCTTGAGCTGATGGTTGGATGCTGGAGCGACAACCAGCCCGACTATTCGTGGATCGCCCCGTACGAAACGCGCAGGGTCAAGCAGTATTGGTTCCCGGTGAAAGGCATCGGCGGAGTCAAGAACGTGACGATCGACGGCGCCGTCAATGTTGATCGCCGGGCCAAGGATGAAATGCTCTTAGGCTTTCATTCCACGCGGGTGCTCAAGGGATGCACCGCTCGCCTGCTCCTGGACGGCAAGGCGGTCTTCGAGGAGCGGCTCGACATCTCGCCCGACCGGTCTTGGTGCAGATCGGTCAAGGTGGATCCGGCAGTCAGGGATCAGCGGTTCACCGCAACGCTTTCCGATAGTAACGGCAATGTGTTCCTTGCGTATACGCCCGTGCCTGAGGACCCCAACGATCCGCTTCCGCCCCCGGTGGCCAATCCAAAGGAACCCAAGGAATATCAATCGGCGGAACTCGCATATCTCACCGGTTTGAGACTTGACCAGTTCCATAATGGACTTATCGATCCGGTGCCGTACTACGTGCGTGCCCTTGAGATTGATTCCGAATATTCCGCCGCGAATGTGGCCATAGGCATAAGGCTGATGAAGGGCGGAGAATTTGCCAAGGCCGAAAAACATCTGCGCAAGGCGGTTGCCCGCGTGAACCAGAACTATACCCGTGCGAAGGATGCGGAGCCAGAATATCTGCTTGCCCTTTGCCGCATGGAGCAGGGCGATCTAAAGGAGGCGGAAGACCTATTCTGGCGTGTCACATGGCGCGCGACCCACAAGAAGGAGGCTTTTTTCGAAATCGCCCGGATCTATTGCCGTCAGGGACGATATGCCGAAGCCCACGAGGTTCTCGAATTCAGCGCGCTGCCGCTAGGCATGGGCGAGGCGAAATTCCATACGCTCCATGCGTACATCCATCGTCGGCTTGCCACGAGTGCGGAGGCGACCGAAAGACAAAGGTCTTCGTGGCACGAGTTCGCCTCCAGCAATCAGTCTATGGCGTTCAGGTGCGATCCTCTCGAATACTGGGGCGTGATAGAGTCCGCATTCCGTGATGGTGCGGATGGCGCCGAGGCGCTTTCACGTGCCGAGAAGAACCGTGGCATCAAGGCGCTGCAGTTGATGGAAACCATTTGTGACTACCGTGGAATCGCGGCATGGGACGAGGTAATCGCCCTCTGCGATGCGGCATTGGCGAAGGCCGCCAAAGAGAAACCGTTCCTCACCGAGGGTTCTCTGCCTCTGAAAGAGACTGTTGCGGCGTGCGATTCCTACAAAAATCCGATGTTCGCCTACATGAAGGCGGATGCGCTCATGAAAAAGGGCGAGGTCGATGCAGCCCGCACCGCATATGCGGCGGCAGCGGCCATGTCCACCGATTACTGTTTCCCGAGCCGACTCGAAGAGCTGGATGTGCTGCTCAATGCGGTTAAGAATGTCCCGTCGGCAAACACACACTATTATCTTGGTGAAATTCTGTGGAACCTTGATCAGAAGGAGGCCGCAATTTCCGAATGGCGCAAGTGCGTAGCCAAGTCTCCGAAACATGCGCTCGCGCTTCGGTGTCTCGGCTTCGGGCTTTCTCATCCTGGGACCTATTTCACCAATACAGGTGTGCCCGGTGGAGTTCCCAGTCTGGAGGCATATGAATTCTACAGGAAATCGATAGCGGCCGATCCCGGCAATTTCCGTGTTCTGGAGGAAATGGATAAGTTGGCCGAAAAACTCGATATTCCGGTGGATGAACGTCTTGCCACCATGAAGAGATACCGCAAGACCGCCGAGAAGTACGATGCCTGCATCCTGCGCATGACATACCTGTTCAACGAAACGGGGGATTACGACAGTGCGCTGGAGATTCTCACCGGACGAAAATTCCATGTGTGGGAAGGCGGAGAGGGATTGCTTGCACCGTTTGTGGACGCGTTGGTGAGCCGCGGCCGCAGGGCGCTGTCTTCCGGTGATCATGCCAAGGCGGCGAAGGACTTCAAACAGGCACTTACCTACCCGGAAAACCTTCAGGCGGGACGTCCCGGCGATGCAGGCACGGAACCAATGGTCCGCTATTGGCTTGCTCAGGCAAAAAAGGCGGCGGGTGATCATACCGGTTGCCGCAGGGAACTGGAAAATGCGCTCAAGGGATGGATCAACCCCGGCGAGATGAATTATTGGCGAGCCAGAGCACTGTCAGAACTTGGCCGTACCGGTGAAATAGCAGAGCACATCCAAGGTCTGAAAACGGCAATTGAAACGCTAGAAAGACCGGCACCGAAGGTGATTGACGCCTACGCTAAATTCGGCGGCGAGAACACTCCGATGGAGCGAGCCGCAAAGAACGCGAAAAAGGCGGCGAATCTCAGGAAGATGCTTTCCGAGATCGAAAAAATAGACTGAGGCGGCCGTGGCGCTTGCGGGAACGCAATTGGCGGGAGATTTTTAATCTGGAGGAAACAAATGAAGACGATAAGCGTGGCAATGTCGATTCTCACCTTGACGCATACGGTGGCCGCAAGTGCGTTAGACCTCAAAGGTTCTGATCTCACTGTCACCGAGCTTGTGCAAGACGGGTACACAAACTCTGGCGATGATACCGCTACATTGACATTGGATATTGCATCCGATGTCAATTATTTGGGTGTCATCGCCGGAAACATCGCTGTTGTAAAGCGGGGACGCGGCAGGGTTACGCTGGGATCCAAATGGACCCACACCAAGCCTACGACTGTTGAAGATGGTGCGTTGGTCATGCCTGACGTCACATATATGAGCGGAAGCGGCGTCACCAATGTTCTGGATGGTGGGGAGGTCGCCTTTACCGAAACATTCAAATGGGCCGATTCCGGTCGCGGATTGCAGGTGAAACGTAATTCTTCAGGAGCCATAAACATCGCCGACGGAAAGACGGTGACATTGAGTTTCAAGAACTGTCTAAATTACAGTCGAGCCCGTTTGCGGCTGACTGGTCCCGGTATATTGTACGGAACCGTAAGAGCGTCCGAGGAAAATATGAAAGATGGGGTGATAGCGGTTGAAAACGGCATTTTCCGCAGTGGGAGCGAACTTTTCGCGCAGAAGCACAAGAACAGCTATGATACTGTCCTTGAGATCGGTGAAAGAGGTGTGGCGGACGTTGAGGCAAAAGGAAGATACTTCACGCTTCCAAGATATACTGTGTTGGAAGGAGGGACAATTTCGATGCTGGCGGCGCAGAGCGCCTACACCAACGATCCTCACCGGGTCTGCGTGAGCCATGAGAGTCTGATATTCGGCGATATGATTACCGTCAAGCCGTCGCCGCAGCCATCCAGGATATTGAATTTTGGCGCCTCTCTCGCGAACTCCACAGGCTACACGGTGTTCAATGTGGAAAACGGCGCCTCATTGGAGATTGATTCGCGCATTTCGCCGGGATTTCAGGATGGCACGTCGACTTTCCGCGAAGGCCAGGGATTCTCGAAAATTGGCGGCGGCACTTTGCTCCTTAGGGGGCCGGTCGATGCGCAAGGTGCGGTTTATGTAGGTGCAGGCACTTTGGTTCTTGCGCAAGACGCGTATCTTTCCTGCAAGGCGAAAATCAAGACTGCGCCCGGAGCTGTGGTGAAATTGGAGGACGGTACGCTTTTGTCGTCGCCTTTGCTCTTCGGGATTGCCGCCGATCCGCTTCTGTCCACGGCGGAGGTGTGGATGGATGCATCCGTGTTGCCGTATGAAGACGGACAGATTGTGCCCGCCGTTCCAAATTTCGGGACCAGCGGCGGAGCGTTCATGAATTTCGGAATGACCGGAGCCAATGCGTCGCCGGTTGCACCCACTTTTTCGAAAGACGGCATAAACGGCGTGCCGGCACTCGATTTCAACGGTTCCCAGGCGCTATGTCTTGATTCGTATTCCAATCACGGTGAAACGATTGAGACGTATTGCGTATATAGGGTAACGGATGCGGGAAGTCCCGATTATCCGTTGGCTCCGTTTTCGATGTGCTGCACGAATGTAGATTGCAATGAAAATGGAGTTGATGTAGGAAAGGAGGGTGTCCAGAACGGGCATGTGATCGTCACCACCCGTGTCGTCGGCAATGCAAGGAGCTGGCTGTACATGATGGGCAATCACGGCGCGAAGCGTTACACCGTGGACCTTAGAGACGTGGCGGGGGTCGCCGAGACAAGTCCTTTCATATTGTCCCATTTCCGTCAACGCGATTCAAACAATAAGGTTACGGGTAAAATCTTCTATGGGCCCGATGCCGGCGATGTGAAGAGCGCCTCCGCGACCGGATATGACGTAAAGCAGGATATCGACAGGATTAGTCTGGCGGGAAGACTGAATACTGATGGAAGCTGGTGCGGAAGTTCCATGAGCATGAAGGGCAGAATCGGTGAAATGATCGTTTTCTCCCGTACTCTGAAGGACAAGGAACGGGAATATGTCGAAACGTATCTGCGGCGTAAATGGATGGGTTCTACGGACGCACTTCCCGAATTGGAGGGATATGCAGGTCGTGCAGTCACCAATCTTTCGATTGAGGTCGCGTCAGGGTCGGCCACGTTCGCCCCATCCGCTTCCGGAGAGAAAAATAGCGGGAGTCAGGTCAAGACAGGGGCGGGTAAACTTGTCTTTGCCGCAGACCGACCAGATGTGCAGTCGCTTCGCATTGATTCCGGCACGATAAGATTCGCTTCTGCGTGCGCCAGCTCTGGCGCTGCAATATGGGTGGATGCCGCTGACCAATCGTCGATTACGTTGGCGGGAGGCCGGGTTGTCAAGGTCTTGAACAAAGGCTCGTCCGGCGGATGTTTTACGCCCAATCCCAATGCCTGCGACGGACATCTCGTGCCCGGGCCTGAATACAGGACCGGCAGTGAAGGCATCAACAATCTTGGTGTGCTTTCCTTCGATTTCTTCTCGGCTTTGTCTACGTGCGCATACACCAACCGCAACCAGGGTTCTCGCAGGATGTCGATCTATGCCGTGCTTGAGCGTACGCAGTGGAAAAACGAGACGGGCTGGGGGAATTCCGGAGCTCCGTTCAGTATGGTTGAGCAGGCTTCGTCCAAGAGCGATTTTGATCAAGGAGGGTCTGTGTATGTATATGACACCTCCGAACCGCGCAAGCGAACAACCTATGTGTGCAAGGAGGGCCTTTCAGTGCTTAACGGCGCCGACACCGGCGAGCCGTACCTTATGACATTCCAGGTCGGCGACAGATACAAGATGTATGCCGACAGTTCGCTCTCCGAAGATGGTGTCAAGATGGCAGGATATGCCGGTCGTGGCTATCTGAGGCTTTTCTCTGAATCGCAAACTCCGCCCACTGTGGATTTTGTCCAGTTGGGGGGACGGTGCAACGGAAATGGCGTCCCTTTCTGTCCTGCCGGTCAAGCCCGGGGCTTGAACAGGATGTGGTCGGGCAAAATAGGCGAATTCATCGTTTTCAACCGTAGGCTCTCCCAGTGCGACGAGGCGGAACTGATGGCGTATCTTGAAAAGAAATGGTTTGGCGCAGGGAATGGCCCGGCTACTCCCCCATCGTTTCTTTCGGGCAACACTTCCGCTTCTTCTTTGGCGGAAGATACCGGTCTTTCAATTGCGGATGGCGTAACTGTCGCGTTTGATCCCGGGGTTTCAATATCGGTCGGGGCGCTTGAATCGGACGGAGCGGTAGTGGTTGAGGCAAATCGAAATCCGGGTGTCGATTTCCGTCCACTCGTCGATTACGGTAGTTTTGGCGGCGACATCAAATTGTGGACGCTTTTGTCGGGGTGCGGGAATTCGGTATGTGTGGACAGGGCGGGAGTGGTCGGTCTGGCTCCAATCGGCCTATCCATCGTCATCAGGTGATGGGAGACGGTGGATAGGCCTTATTCCTGTCGGCAGCCTTCAGAGATTGGCGAACGGATTGCAGCTGAAACCGCTGGAGTGCGATCTGCCGCCGCGATCGCCGCTGCGCCGTGGGCCAGAAGGACGGCCGCCGTCCTGCGGGCGCGGCTTGGTGCGGGCGGAGAGCGATACGCGGTTTCGAGCCTTGTCGACTCCAATCACCTTCACCGTAATCTTGTCGCCTGTCTTCACGACTTCAGACGGATCGCGCACAAACCTGTCGGCAATCTCCGATACGTGGACAAGCCCATCCTGGTGGATGCCGATATCGACAAATGCGCCGAACGCAGTGACGTTCGTGACTATGCCCTCAAGGGTCATTCCCTCCTTGACGTCATCGATCGTCATCACGTCTTCGCGGAAGGCCGGCTTCTCGAAGACCGCACGCGGGTCGCGTCCCGGTTTCTTGAGCTCTTCGACGATATCCCTGAGCGTCGGCTCTCCGACATCGCCCGAGACGTACTTCCTGACGTCAATCCTGTCCGCCAGCAGCGAATTGCCGACGAGATCCTTCACCGAAACCCCAAGATCCTTCGCCATCTGTTCGACTAGCGCATAGCGCTCGGGGTGTACGCCTGACGAATCCAGCGGATTCGCCGCCCCGCGTATGCGAAGGAAGCCCGCCGACTGCTCGAATGCCTTCGGTCCAAGACCGGAAACCTTCTTGAGTTCGCTTCTGCTCTTGAACGCGCCGTTTTCGTTCCTCCATTCCACAATGCGCTTCGCGAGCGAAGCTCCAATGCCGGATACGCGCGTCAGGAGCGGAGCGGATGCCGTATTCAGCTCCACGCCGACCTTGTTCACGCAACTGACCGTCACGTCGTCGAGCTTTGCGCTCAGAAGAGGCTGGAATACGTCATGCTGGTACTGTCCCACGCCGATCGCCTTCGGGTCGATCTTCACCAGCTCCGCAAGCGGATCCTGCAGACGGCGGCCGATAGATATCGCTCCGCGGACCGTAAGGTCGAGCGTCGGGAACTCTTCGCGCGCGATCTCGCTCGCGCTGTACACCGAAGCGCCTGACTCCGATACGGATACGACTATCACATCCTTCGCGCCCAGCGTCTTCAGAGTTGTTCGGACAAAAGCTTCGGTCTCGCGTCCTGCCGTGCCGTTGCCGACGGCGATCGCCTCAGGCTTGTACTTCACGATTATCTTGGCGATGACCTCGCGCGACTCGTCCGGCTTCTGCATCGGATAGATGACGGTATTCCCGAGAAACTTGCCGGTGGCGTCCAGCATGGCGACCTTGCATCCGGTGCGGATGCCTGGGTCGATGGCGAGAACGCGCTTTTCGCCGAGCGGAGAGGCGAGCAGAAGGTTGCGGAGGTTCTCGGCGAACACCTCAACCGCCGCGCGGTCGCTCTCCTGCTTCTTCTCCATAGTCACGTCTAGCTCGCAGGCGGGCGAAATCAGGCGCTTGTATGCGTCGGACGCGGCAAGCCTCAGCTCGTCGGCGAGAGGGCTTGCGGACTTTACTCCGGCATACTCCTCGATGCGTTCGATGAGCGGTGCGGAGTCGACCACAAGCCTCATGAAAAGAACACCCTCGGTCTGTCCGCGGCGGATCGCCAGATACCGGTGCGACGGCATGTCCGCTATCGGCTCCTCAAAATCGTAGTACTGCTCGAACTTCGTAGGCTCCGTCGGCGGCTTGACGAGGCTCACGCTGGACTTCACGACCGCCTTTGTCGCATATGCCCTGCGGACCAGTCCGCGAACATCGGCGATGTCGGCGATGCGCTCGGCGCAGATGTCACGAGCTCCGGCAAGCGCGGCGGCGGCGTCCTCCACGCCCTTGGCGGCATCGATGAAACCTGCCGCAGCCGTCTCAGGGGATTCGCTTCCCTGCGCCCAGATGATGTCGGCGAGTGGCTCCAGTCCTTTCTCCTTCGCTATCATTGCACGTGTGCGGCGCTTTGGCTTGTAGGGCTGGTAGAGGTCCTCGAGGGCGCTCTTCACCATGCACTTTTCGATCTTGTCGCGCAATGCGTCCGTAAGTTTGCCCTGTTCGTCGATGGACTTGATGATCGTTGCCCTGCGCTCCTCCAGTTCGCCGTAGTATGCGACGCGTTCCTGTATTTTCAAGATTTGCACTTCATCCAGATTGCCGTGCGCCTCCTTGCGGTAGCGGGCGATGAACGGAACCGTGTTGCCGTCCTTCAGAAGCTTTGCGACGGCCATCACCTGCGAACCTGAAACCGACGCTTCTGCGGCGATCCTGGAAATCGTCGCCGCATTGATTTCTTCACTCATCTCTATTGTAGTCCTTCATGTTGGGGATTGCATATTCGTGGTATGAAAATCGAGCGCGCATTATATCATTTTTCACCAGAAAATCGATTCGTGATTGCTGCCAAAAGCATTGCGTTGCCGAATATGGTATAATTGAAGGCCTATGGCAAATCAGAAAATAGATGTCGGATACGTCGCGGAGTTGGCGCGGCTTGAGCTTTCCGATGCGGAGAAGGCTACCTTTCAGGGGCAGCTTGAGGATATCGTGAAGTATGTGGAGAAGATCTCCTCCGTCGATGTAGAGGGAGTGGAGCCCACGATGCACGGAAGAGCCATCGTGAACGCGTTCCGCGAGGACGTGGTGCGTCCGTCCCTGGATCGCGAGGCCGCACTGGCCAACGCGCCAAGGCGCACGGAGAACGAGTTCTATCTTCCGAAGATCGTCGAGGGGGCCGAATCATGAGTCTGAATGAGCTTGGAGTGCGCGAGGCCGCGGAAGGACTGGCGGCGAAGAAGTTCTCGTCAGTCGAGCTTACGCAGGCGGTGATCGACCGTGTGCGCGAGAAGGACGGAGAAATCGGAGCATATCTCACCTTTGACGAGGAAGGCGCGCTTGCCGCCGCCAAGGCTGCGGATGAAGCCCGTGCGGCGGGCGGCGAATCGCCGCTTCTAGGCGTACCTGTCGCGATCAAGGATCTGATAAACGTCAAGGGACAGCCCTGCACATGCGCATCGAAGATGCTCAAGGGCTATGTAAGCCCGTATGACGCGACCGTCATCAGGAATCTCAAGTCTGCCGGCGTCGTGTGCGCAGGCCGCGTGAACATGGACGAATTCGCAATGGGTTCGTCAACCGAGAACTCGGGGCTTGGAGTCACGCGCAACCCATACGATGTGACGCGCGTTCCCGGCGGCAGTTCGGGCGGCAGTGCGGCGGCGGTCGGCGGCGATCTGGCCATTGCGGCTCTCGGCACCGATACGGGCGGCTCCATCCGCCAGCCTGCCAGCTTCTGCAACATCGTCGGTCTCAAGCCCAGCTACGGAAGGGTCAGCCGATTCGGCGTCACGGCATTCGCAAGCTCGCTCGACCAGGTCGGGCCGATGACGAAGTCCGTCGATGACGCGGCGATGCTGCTTCAGGTCCTTGCCGGGCACGACGAGATGGACGGCACCACGCCGAAGGATCCGGTTCCGGACTATATGAAGGCGATGGAAGGTGCGTCCATGAAGGGCGTCAAGATCGGTCTTCCCAAGGAATACTACGATGTCTCCGGACTCGACCCCGAAGTGAAACGCATCACCGATGAGGCCATCAGGTCCTGTG
>JAZOAC010000028.1:0-8521 GCA_045595285.1 Kiritimatiellia bacterium
AACGAATTCTCCTGAAGTCTCTGACGCATTTGAAGTGGCCCCTAACACATTTACCGTAATGTCGATATTGTTTCGGATAGGGGCTTAAGTCCGTTTTTAGGAGGAAATATTTGAAGAGAGACGGTGCCGATATGAGTGAACGCAACTTGTCGGCATTTATGCTGAAGAGATGTGTCAGTAGTGCGCCTTGCGCCATTCGCGCGGGGTCTGGCCGGTGATTCTCCGGAACACTTTGCCAAAATACGAGGCATTGCAGAACCCTGTGGACGCGGCTATCGCAGAAAGCTTTTCCTCTCTAGTCAATATCAGCCTTTTTGCCTCCTCTATCCGGAGATAGGATATTTCCTCAAGGACTGAATGCCCTAGCTCGCGTTTGGACATTGCATTCAGGCGGCGCAGCGGGATCCCGATTTCCGCCGCTATCTGGGACGGTCCGAATCGGGTGGAGATGTTCCGGGAGATGTTCGTTGCGGCGGTGCGCAGTGTCTCGTCCGGTATTGCCACGACATCCGTGGAATGCCGTGTGATCACGCCTTTCGGCTTTGTCTTGACGACAGTGCCGAGATCGGCCTTGCCGTCCATCATTCGCTGGAGCAGCTCGGCCGCCTTCAGGTATTTAAACTTTTCGTCGCGGTCGATGCCTGATATCGACATTGATTTCTTGCATGTGTGTATCCGGTTGTCGTTCGCGCTGAGGATCGCTACGCTGTGTGGGACGGAAATGTTGTTGTCGAGGCATATGCGGGCGATGTATGCGGCATTGTAGGAATTGTAGGTGTAGATGGCCAGCGGTTTTGGGGCGGAAAACAGTTTTTTTCGGGTCCAATCGGCAAGCGCCTTGCGTCCTGCATTCCTTCCAGCCTCTTTCGGCCATATCCAGTACTGCGGCCGTTCTCCGCGCCATGCGGACGCGAATGCGTCGTAGCGTTCGTCGTGCAGACGGGTCCATTCGAACGCAAAGAACGCCGCATGGACGAATCCTCGCTCCATGAAATGGTTTGCCGCGAGCCTGCCCAGTTCGTCGCTGTCGCTTATCACGGCGCCGAGGCCTTTTCGCCTTTTGATGCCGAACACGTCCACCACCGGAATCTGCCTCCGGACGAGCGATTCGAGAAACGCGTTCATCGCCGGTTCGTCAAGGAACATCGAGAGCACTCCGTCGCCGGTCCAGCGCCGCGGAGGATTGTAGCGTTCCGCGATTTCAATGTGCCAGTCCATGCGGTCTGCGTACTCGGCTATCACGGAGTAGCAGTTGTCAAGGTAGGGGCCTGCAAGCAGGAGGACGTCGTGATGTGTCTTCATGTCCGCTGATTATATCACTTGTGCAGAAAAATGTCATTTCGCATGTATTAAAATAATACATTATTTTGCGTGGCATCTGTGTCGGTTGTGGTACAATGGCTTGCGAAAGGAAAGGAGCAGATTTTAGCTATGACCGAAAGAATGGAAAGACGCAGTTTTCTCAAATGCGCGGCCCTGACGGGGGCGGCGCTTGCGGTAGGAGGTGCATCGGCGGACGCAAAAACCCCCGTGCATCCGACGATGGCCGGTTTCGCTGCCCCGCCGATGGAGCGTATACGCATCGCATTCATAGGAATCGGTGAGCGCGGAAGCGCGGCTGTCAGACGCGTCAGCCGGATTCCAGGATGCGAGCCTGAAGTGCTTTGCGATCTGCGCAAGGAGGCGGTGGATTCAAACCAGAAGTGGCTGGAGAAGAACTGTCCGCGCAAGGTGGCCAAGCGTATGTACAGCGGTTACGGCGAATGCTGGAAAGAGGCTTGTGACGATTCTGGCGTAGACGTGATCTATGTGGCTGCGCCCGCCTATCTCCATGCGTCGATCGCGCTCTACGGAATGAACGCCGGGAAGCATGTGTTCGTGGAGGTTCCGGCGGCGCGCACTATTGACGACTGCTGGAACATCGTTGAGACGAGCGAACGGACCCGCCGCCACTGCATGATGCTCGAGAACTGCTGCTACGGCGAGGAGGAAATGCTCGCCTGGAATCTCTGTCACGAGGGGCTCCTGGGCAGCATTTCCCATGCAGAGGGAGCGTACATCCACAATCTCACGAAACGCCATCTCGAAAACTCCTTCCGCAACCGCGGCCACGGCAAGAAGAGCTATTGCAGGGGAAATACGTATCCGACTCATCCCCTGGGACCGATCTGCCAATATCTCGACATCAACCATGGCGACAGGATGAACACCATCGTGTCGGTGTCGTCCGGCGGATTCACGTGGAAGGACTACATTGCAGAGACGTTCGGACCGGACGACTGGCAGTCGAAGCTCGAGCTCGATCGCGGCGACATCAACACTTCGATAATAAAGACGGCCAGGGGCCGCACGATAATGCTTCAGTACGACGTAACGACGCCGCGTCCATACTCGCGAATCAATCTCGTGCAAGGATCGCGCGGATGTTTCTGGGGCTATGGCTTCCCGGCTAGGCTTTATCTGACGAAGGGAAAGCCGGGGACCGAGTCCGGAAAGGACTGGATGTCCCGCGACGAATACGAAAAGTACGCCGCGAAGTATCGGCATCCGCTGTGGAGGTCCGTCGGCGGAATCGCCAAGAAGGTCGGTGGGCACGGAGGCATGGATTTCATCATGGATCTCAGGTGGACGTACTGCCTCCAGAACGGCATGCCGCTGGACATGGACGTGTACGATCTTGCGAGCTGGAGCTCCATCGTCGAATGCTCCCGCAAGAGCGACATCGCCGGCGGCGCTCCGGTCGAAATCCCGGATTTCACGCGCGGGGCATGGAAGACCGCCAAGCCGCGCAAGATCGGAGATGTCGATCTCGGAAAGATGGGCATCGATGCGAAAAACGTGTAGCGATTGGTTCGGTTCTTTAAGGGAAATGCATACAATGGAGACGATGCAATGAAAAAATGCAATGGACGCGGGCTCTGGCGCATGTTCGCCGCATCTGTTTGGGCCGCCGCAGCGGCGACCGTTTGCGCCGATACGGATATCTACGGCAATGAGATCCGCTATGGCGAAGACGGAACGGTTTCGTACCGTTTTCTCGTTTCGGGGAATCCCGAAATCCAGATGGACGCCAAAAGCAGTGGACTGGCGTCCGAGGCGAACGGCCTGGTATCCGGCACGCTTTCGCTTGCGTCGGCCGGATCGGCGATAGAGGCCCGCTACCGCACATGGTTCGCATCCGGTGGCATCGGGCTCGATTCGTCGGAGTTGAAGCTCGGAATGAGGATAATCTTCAAGTAACTGTTTTGCCAATCTACAATCAAGGAGATGGACTATGAACAGAAAAAACGCAATTCTCGGAATGTTCACAATGGCTTCGGCGGTCGCATTCGCAGGCACGACGCCGGTTGTGACATCGGTGACGATGGTGCAGCCAAATGACACAAGGCGCACCACGGTGACCTATACGCTGGACAACGCTCCGTCGGTAGTCACCTTTGACGTGCAGACAAACTATACGGAAAACGGAGTGACCAAATGGGCTTCTATCGGCGGTGCGGCGGTAAGCAACGCGAAAGGGGCGGTGTGGCGCAAAGTGACCGAAGCCGACAAGAATGCCGACGGGAAATATGAAATCACGTGGCGCCCCGACCAGTCCTGGCCCGATCACAAGATCGCGGACGGCGGCGCAAGGGCAGTGGTCACGGCATGGGCGCTGGACAATACCCCCGCCTATATGGTGGTGGATATCTCCGCCGCCGCGAAGCCCAACACCCAAACTTACTATCCTTCGGTCGACCATCTCCCCGGCGGACTTCTCGGAAACGACAACTACCGCACCACGAAGATCGTCATGCGCAAGATCATGGCGAAGGATGTGGAGTGGACGATGGGATCGACAACGCTTGAGACGAAGCGTAGTACGGATGGACGAGAAAACTCCCATCAGGTGACGCTTACCAACAACTACTACATCGGCGTATTCCCCGTAACCCAGGCCCAATGGGACTTGATTCAACCCAATCGTCTCGCTCCTTCCATGTTTGAAAATCCGGCTTTTCGCGCCATGCGTCCGGTGGAGATGGTGTGCTACAACGAAATCAGAATGTCAAACAACAGCACGAGCAGTGCAGACGGGGCTGCAGAGTGGCCTGCCGCTCCATACGGGAAGTCTGTTCTGGGCCTTTTGCGTACAAAGACCGGGATCGATTTCGATTTGCCGAGCGACGCGCAATGGGAGTTTGCGGCGAGAGCCGGGAATGGCGACACCAAATGGGGGGATGGTTCTGGGATATTGAATATGAACAAGGATGCCAACCTTGACAAGCTTGGACGCTATCAGCAAAACGGCGGCAAGGAGAATGGAACCGTTTCGCCCAATGCTGATTGTACTGCTGATAATGCTACTGCCATAGTCGGTACATACAAACCGAATGATTGGGGCTTGTACGATATGCACGGCAATGTGTGGGAACTGTGCCTGGATTGGTATGAGATGGATATAACAACCAGGAACGGTGCAGTTGTCAATGTGAAGGGCTCAACGGATGGTCGCGTGATTCGTGGCGGGGCGTGGAACTGGGATGCTCCGTACGCCCGTCCCGCATATCGTAGAAATGTAACATCAGATAAGATGGATGTCAATCTTGGTTTCCGTCTTGCCTGCACGGCGGGGTTGGAATGAAGAGTCGTGATTTTCCGAGGGGTGGCCATTGCGGGTGGACTGCCTTCGCAACGGCCTGTCGCTCGATATGGAAAATACGGCAATAAAAAGAATATGAAAGGGTTTGAAGGATGAATCTGGACAGAAGAGGTTTCCTGTCGGGGATGATTGGTTTCGGGGCTGTAGCCCTATCCCCAAGAACGGGTGCAGGAAAGGAATCGGCATGTAGCGGAGGGCTGAAGCGTCTCGGACCGATAATAACCGATTGGGAATACCGGCGCAACTCCGCTCTTTCGGGCAGGTGTGCGGCGATGTACATCGATGACGTGATCTGGCTTTTCCGCGATCTTGCCCGGCAGAGGCCGAAGTCCATGTTCGAGCATCCGTTCCTTGCCACGCTCAAGTCGGCGCATGACCGTTACGGCCTGAAAGTGCAGCTCAACTGCTTCTACCGCACGGATGTGTTCTACGGCATGGACGAGTTCTCGCTCGCGGAAATGACCGCCGCCTACAAAGGCGAATGGCAGGCCTCCAAGGATTGGCTCCGGCTGGGCTTCCATGCGTATCAGGAGTTTCCTGACTATCCGTTCATCAATGCGAGCTACGCCGATGTGGCGAAAGTGTTCGACCGCATATGCGGCGAGGTACGGCGCTTCGCTGGAGACGGAGTGTTCACTTTTGCGCTTGTGGGGCATTGGCTGCCCGTGAGCAAGGCCGGATGCCGTGCGCTGAAGGATCGAGGAGTGAAACTCATCGCCAGCACAGACGGCACCCGCTACGAATACGGCGGAGACCGGAGCATCCTTCCGTACGGACACGCCATGCGCGTTGAAAGCAACCGTACGCCCGAGTGCGCCCTCTATCGCAGAGAGGCGTATCAAAGTGCGCTCCTTTCGTCCGCATGCAGCTACAACCATGTCACCGGAGAGCAGAATTCGAAAATGGCGGGCAGGTTCGACTATCTGCACGATAGGGATCTTGGTGTCGGCTTCAAACGTTTCCGGAGCGGTCCGATGATCAATCTTTGTCCATTGGACAAGATTCCGGAAGAGATGGCGAAAGCGGCGGATTGCGAGCTCCTGGCGTTTGCCGATCACGAACAGTACTTCTACCGCGATTACTTTGCCTATCAGCCAGATCACGCCGAGAGGATACTGCTTACGGCGAAGATTGCGCACAATCAGGGCCGTCGCTATATCTTCATAGAGGATCTGGTCGCCTAAACTGCGAAAGGGGATTGTCTGACGATGAAGTCCATGTTGGCGTTCGCGATGCTGGCGGCGGCGGTTTTTCCGTCCTTCGCCGCAATCACTCCGGAAGCGTTCAGGGCTCCGCCGCGGAAATTCGCTCCGCACGTATGGTGGCACTGGATGAACGGCAACATCTCCAAGGAAGGGATTACCGGCGATCTCGAGGCGATGGCGGACGTAGGCGTTGCCGCCGCGACGTTTTTCGACGCCAGCTGCGGCATAGCGCCTGGGCCTGTGAAGTTCGACACTCCGGAGTTCTACGACGCCGTGCGGCACGCCGCGAAGGAGGCGAAGCGTTTGGGGCTTGAACTGGGGATGGCCAACTGCAGCGGGTGGGCGAACTCCGGCGGCAAGTGGATTTCGCCGCGCGATTCCATGAAGCTGGTCACGGTGTCGGAGACGGAGGTGTCCGGACCATCGCACTTCTCCGGCAGGCTTCCGCGCACTTCGAAGGACCACGGCTTCTATGGTGATATCGCGGTTATGGCGGTGAGAGACCGTTCTTCCCGCGTGGATGCGAAGGTGTCGGTGTCCTCCAATGCGGCGGTTGCCGTATCGGGCGGCATGGCTACTGCTGCTGGATTTACATGGAAGCTCGACTTCAAATGGACGTGGGGTGCGGAGGGAAAGGCACTCGTAGAGGTTTCCGACGACGGCCAGACGTTCCGTCGGTTCGAAGAGTTTCCGTTCACGATATCCTTCTTCAACACCGCGATATGGGGTGAGCGGCGGCACACGTTCAGGCGTCCGGCGACGTTCAAGGCGATGCGCTTCACGATCACCGAAATGCAATGGCCGGTCTCGCTGTCCTCTTTCAGGCTCGAAACGGAGCAGCGGATCGAGGATGTGGAGGGCAAAATCTACCACTACAAGAAACCGATATCCGAAACTGTGATCGAAGAGCAGAACGGGACGTATCTCGGCAAGGGCGACAGCGTGGACCTTACCGGAAAGATGGCGGCGGACGGACGCATAGTGTGGAACGTGCCGCCCGGAAAATGGAAGCTGCTCCGTATCGGATACTGCTCCAACGGAAGGCTTGTCAGCAAATCCGGTACGGATGCCGGACGCGGACTGGAGGTGGACAAGCTCGACGCAAAGGCTGTCGAGAGGCATTTCGAAGCATATGTGGGGAAGACGAAACGCCTTCTCGGGTCGGATGCCGACGTTCTGAAGATGATGCTCAACGACAGCTTTGAGGCCAATGCGCAAAACTGGACGCATGGTTTCGAAAAAGTGTTCGAGAGTTTCGCCGGATATTCGATGCGTGGATTTCTGCCTGCCCTCACAGGGCGCATTGTGGAGTCGGTCGAGGCTACCGAAAGATTCCTCTCGGATTACCGCAAGGCTCTCTCCCGCGCGTTCGTCGAGAATTATGCGCGCACTCTGCACCGGAAGGCCCGCGAACATGGCATGGAATTCTATCTGGAACCGTACGGCAACGGACCGTTCGAGGAGCGTGAATACGCGAGATACTGCGACGTTCCAATGTGCGAGTTTTGGGCTAGTGCGCGGACGGACGTATTCAACCTCAAGACGGGTCCCGTTCTCGGAAACGCAGAATCGGTTGTTGCCGAGGCTGATAGGTGGGGGCATTCGATAGTCGCGGCGGAGGCGTTCACGGCCGGCAGCGGCGGAAGATGGATGGTTACACCTTATTCCATCAAGTGCCAGTGTGATCGAGCGTACAGTCTCGGGGTCAACCGCATAGTGTTCCACAGGTTTACCCATCAGCCGTGGAAGGAACTCCGCTATCCGGGCATGACCATGGGACCGTGGGGGATGCATTTTGACAGGACTCAGACGTGGTGGAAGGAGGCGAAGGAGTTCATCCGTTACCAGACGCGCTGCCAATACATGCTTCAGCAAGGGTGGAAGGTGGATGGCGACGCGTGCCACCGGCGCGACGTAGATGCCGACTGGCATTTTGTCGTGTCCACGAACCATTCGGCCGTCACATTGGAACGATCGTTCGAGTATGACGGCAGGGTGCCCGAACTATGGTTTCCGGAAACCGGCGAGACCGTCCGTGCGACGGACTGGAAAATCAAGGATGGACGTGCTGTGGTCAAGATACGACTCCCTACCGCCGGAAGCGTGTTTGTGGTGTTCCGGTCCATGTCGCCAACTGTTCCGCAGGAAAGGATACTGAAGGAGAAGACGCGCGTGAGAGTTGAAGGACCGTGGAATGTGAGGTTCGAATGTTTAGCTGGCGGAGAGCCCGCGCCTATGGAATTCTATGAGCTTTCGGACTGGTCCCGCTCGTCTGACCGCGCACTCAGGTATTTCTCCGGTTCGGCGCACTATTCCAAGACGGTTCCCGCGCCTAAACTGAAGTGCGGCGAGCGATTGCTGCTCGATCTCGGAAGCGTGCGCGATTTTGCCACGGTCACCGTGAACGGTATGGAGTTTGCACCGATGTGGAAGCCGCCGTTCCGCGTGGATATAACCGATGCCTTGAACGGCGGGCCGGAGGTGGATATTGCCGTCAAAGTCACAAACCGCTGGCCCAACAGGCTCATCGGCGACGACGCCCTGCCTGAAGATAAACGCGGCACGTGGACGAGCTGGAGACACTGGAAGAGTTCAGAGAAGCCTTTGCGGTCTGGATTGCTTGGCCCGGTGTCGCTTGTTACGGCGGAATGATTTCGCTAGAAATTTAAGGGTT
>JAZOAC010000029.1:0-9252 GCA_045595285.1 Kiritimatiellia bacterium
AAATCC
This sequence comes from Kiritimatiellia bacterium, assembly GCA_045595285.1. Taxonomy (GTDB): domain Bacteria; phylum Verrucomicrobiota; class Kiritimatiellia; order RFP12; family UBA1067; genus UBA1731. Next base: position 7 of record JAZOAC010000029.1, read on the forward strand.
AGCCCCCGCTACCAATGAAAAGTCCAATATCCAATGGATATTGGTTTTTTTTTCGATTGCCGAATGTTTGTGAAACTGCAATGTTGCGTTCGACATTTTGATAATGTATAATGCGCGGAGAATTAAGGGAAGCCTGTCATGAAAAAAAAAATGATATCAGTGATGTTTGCCGTCGTTACGGACAAAATGTATTTCGCTGTTATTTTCGCATTAGGTCTGATTTGCGTCAGTTTCCATGCATTTGCAGAAGACCTTACGGTCGCCCGCGGCGAGACGTTTAACTTGCAGGCTGGTGCAAGCTACGATACGGTAACCGTAAGCGGCACGCTCAATATTCCGGCAGGATTGACGCTGACGGCGGTAACGCTTGAACTTGGGCCGGAAGAGGGTGATACGGCGCAGGTCAATGTATTTGGCAACGATGCAACGGGACTCAAAGTCGAAACTGTCAATGTCGGCAGGAACGGAGGCGTGGGTCAGATTGCGGCGCTTCCCACCAATACCGATAACGATGATGTGGTGGTCGTGGATATGACCACGGTCAATATATCCCGGAACGCTGCCGTTTCGCCGTCCGGCTTCATTGATTTCTTGAAACTTGGTTCGGTGACCGCCGATTTCAGAAGTATGTTCAACGAGTCCGATTCAAGGGCGCGCATTCTCGTAAAAGACAGCTGTCTCGGCTATAGTCAATATTGGGGATACACGATGTTTGCTTCCGGGGCGTTTCGCATAGAATCGTTTGAAGGCGGCAATGTCCGCATTGGCAGCAATTGGAGTCAACGACATCTCAATTCAGAATTCGGCAGTCTTGTCATTGACGGTCAAGGACATGATGTCATCTTTTGCCGGTCGGCTAATGGGGAAAACCAGTTCTATGCATTGCACGAGGGTGTAGAATGGGCCAATGTGCGCAATCTTTACATAACTTCAAAGCATTCGGTAGTATTGCCGGACGACAATCTGCTTCCTTACGGGCCGGGCAATGGCGGCGTTGTTTTGCAGGAGCCGAATCCTCCGTATGTTCTTTTGCGCATTAAAGATACGACACAACGCTTGAATTGGTTCTCATCGCCGTTTCCGCTTGATACGGAGTCTCTTACGGGAACATCTTCGTCGAAAGTGATTTTCGGCGAAGGCGATCAGGACGGACATCTCAAAGGCCGCATCGCGGCGGATGTCGGCGTTTTCAAGGTCGGAACGGGAATTTTCAGCGTAACCAATGCCGCGCAGGTCGGATCGTTTACGGTCTCGAACGGAACGGTCCGCATCGCGGCGGAGTTCAATCTTGACAGTCTTCTCGTCGAATCCGGGGCGACGCTGATCATTGACGGAGTGACTGTAGTGCCGTCTTCGGGCTTGGCGGAGGTAAGAGGTTCGCTCGTGTTGCTCAACGGCGGCAGGCTGGAGGCTTCGCGCATGGTCGAGAACGACGAGCGGATCGCCGGCTTCAATTCGGCAGGCGAGTGGACCAAGAACGGCTCCGGCGTCATGATAATCGAAGACCCCTCCGTCATGCCTTCCAATGTTATTGTCAAGGCGGGGACTCTCGCTTTTTCCGCCGTCGGATATTCGTGCGACCTCTTCAAGTGGAACGTCACCGACTGGAACAATGTCGGCTATTTCGACAGAGACAAGGGAGCTCACGATTACAGGTTTTATCTCGGTGAACTCGGTTTTGTAGGACCTGCCGGGAACCGGATAGGAGCCAAGGAGATAGCGGCCAAAGCGTCCGGAACGAATCCTGGCGATTTGGAACCCGGCGCGGCGGCATTCGCCGCAGGGACGATTTTCGTGGGCGATATAGCCGGAAACGGAAACGCCGGCAATCTGTTCGACGAAGATCAGTGGCCGCGTGTCGCCGTGGAAACGCCGTCGACTACTAATGAGAACGGGGTTACGCTTTATGTGCGTCTGCCGTCCGGTTCCGGTCCGGTGTCGGCGATCAATTTTCAGCCCGGTTATGGTGGATGTCCAAGAGCATGGACTCTCAGCGCAAGTCATGATGGCGGGCTTACATGGAAACTTTTGAATGAAGAGGAATTTATCGTTGGAAATTATTCTGACATGAAAGATATGACGTGGTTCGGTACGGCCGAAAGCGGGGTGCCGCTCCGCTTCCGTTTCTACAGTGCGGATCTCGGCTTCGCGGTTCCCGGCGTCAGGAATATGCCTGATTCAATGCGGGTTGAAGTGGCTGCTGGAGCCGTTCTGGACTTCACGAACGTGACAGGCGGACAGACGGTGGATGCCGTTACGATTGACGCTGCATCTGGTGGCGGCACGATCAGAAACGCACGATTTGCCGAATCGGGAACGGTCTTTTTGACGGGTGCTCCTGACGGCACGGGCATTGATGGGCTGTCCATCCCGATTCTTTTTGAAGACTGCACTTCGGCGGAGAATCTTCGTTCGTGGAGGATTTGTGTCGACGGCGTGATGCAGATTGCCGGCAGATATCACATGGATTACCGTAACGGACGGTTGTTTATCCTTGGCAGAGGATTTATCATCACTGTAAGGTAACATCCATGTGTGTTGCGATATTGATTCTTGCCGTGTTGTCCGCAAAGGCTTCTCAGTCGGACATTGTGTGGAAGCCGCTTTATGAGCCGGGATGCGGAGGTGCGATAGTATCGTTGGCGGTTTCTCCACATAACGCCAATCATCTGGTTTCTGGCGGGGATATGCTGGGGACCGCGGCTTCATTTGACGGAGGCGAAAGCTGGACGGCGGGGTGTGGACTTCCGACTTACGAGATGGCGACACCGACATTCCATCCGTTTCGTACGAATGAGGTATGGATAGGCTCCTGCGCAGGGCCGATGTTCAGTCGTGACGGCGGACGGACATGGATATCGCGTCGTGATGGCATGCCTAAGGCATGCCGTTGGAAGTATACCGCCCTGATTGAAAAAATACTGATCGACAAAAGTTATCCTCAGAGGCTTCTGGCGTTCGGCGGCTCTTCCAGACGCTGGGGGAGCTGGTCCAAATGCGAGACACTGGGGGCGGTATGGATAAGCGACAACGACGGTAAAACCTGGCGGCGTAGCGGAACTATTGCCAACGAGGGATTTATCGCCGAGGCCGTAAAGGGCGCGAATATTGTAAAGGCCTGGTGGAGCCCGTCCGTATCGGGTGGAAGGCCGTGGGCAAATGCATTTGCCGAGGATGCCGGTTGGTTCGTTTCGACGGATGGAGGATTGTCTTGGCACCGGCGGAAACTGTCTGGATTGCCGGGTGTCGTCAAGAGTGTAACGACCCATCCTTCTGATCCTGATATACTCTGGGCGGTGGTCGCTGCCGATAAATCTTCAGGTTTCCGTAGTGCACCTGATTCAATCTGGAAAAGCAAGGATGCGGGACGCTCGTTTCAGCCGGTCGATGCGACAATCGTCAAGACGGCTGATGGCGGGAGGAACTTTGTCAGCAGTTTCTCCGACATTGAGGTCTCTCGGCTTCCTCCGTACCGTCTGTATGTAAGCGATAAGGGGTGGAGGTCTTCCGGAATCTGGGTCAGTGATGACGGAGGAACGAGCTGGCATTTTGGATGTTCGAAGAGAAATATAGAGACCGCGTGTTTTGCGGGGCCAGGATGTCGCATCACCGCATCGCCGCTTGAAAAAGATACGGCGTACGCGTACAATACCGAGTATGTGATTAAAACTGTCGACGGTGGACGCACATGGAAAGACGCAACGGCTTTCCGTCCGGACGAGGAGCGTCCCGACAGCTGGCGCGGAAGAGGCTGGAATGGTTGGTGCTCTCGTTCGGTAACCTTCAATCCCTACAGGCGCGGACAGTCGGTTGTTCAGATGATGGATGCTGGTCGCGGCTGGATTTCAGACGATGGATTTAAAAGCTGGCATTATGCAAAGGGCGAGGTTGGGCCGTGGTGTGGCGGCGTTGCCGCGGCATTCAGCAAGGATGGCGGTATTTATCTCACAACCGGACAGAACGGACGCAATAACGGCATTACGTTCAGTCATGATGGCGGGCGTACATGGAGGACTCGCTATGGGGCGGCATACGGGCTTCCGGAATTCACCGACGGCTCATATGCAGGTGTATGGGTGGATCCAGAGGATAAACGCAAGGCTTTTGTCATAAACGGCAGATCGCGTTACACGACAGATGATGGCGGTGCCTCGTGGCATAAGGAAGCTTTGGCACAGTCTGGCGAATTCGCTGTCGATCCGACCGATCCCGCGCGCTTTTACATCAAGGATGCCGCAGGCGTTTTCGAGACAAGGGATTGGAAAACATTTCGCCTTCTTGGACTTGCGGGCGAATCGGAGGGGAAGATCGCCTGTGATGCGTTTGGACGTGTTCTGGTCTGCCGGGGGCGTACCGGCGATTCGGACAGACGGGGATTGTGGAGGTTTGACCCGCGCGGCGGTGGCTGGATGCGTCTACACAGCGATGCGCTCTCTTGCGCCATCGCGACCGATCCGAAGGATCCGATGCGGATGGTGCTGACGACCTCCGACAATCCTTACCATGATTTCGCAGGGGCGAACGGCGTATATGTAAGTTCTGATGATGGAGAAACGTGGCGGACGGCGAACGAGGGGCTGCACATGCGCCGTCTTACTTGCGTTGCGTTCGATCCGTTTGATGGAGAAACGATTGTCGCAGGAACGCTCGGCGGAGGGTTTGTGACGGCAAGATGGGAACGCAAAAAGTCGTGCAGGGCGGCAAATCACGGTTCATTGAGATAGAGGATTTTCCGTCTGTGCAGAAGCCGCGGAAGAATGATTCACTCGGTCGATGAACGGGAGTGCCATCCGAGATCTGCCTTCCGTTGCGGCGTTCTTGACATGAAAAACCGTTTTGTGATAACATTCGTCTCATGTGGTAGATTTGTGGTTCCCTTAAAAAGGAGAGGCGAATGTCAGTCAAAGAAAAAAAAAATGAAGTCAGTGCTTGTTGCCTTTTCATTTTTCCTTTAATAATCTGCTGCGCGGTGCAGGCCGACGATTTGGCGATGTCTGCAGATACCGAGATTCATGTCGCGTCAGGTGAGACCAATGTGATTGATACGCTTTCGGGAGCCTATACCTTGACCAAAACCGGGCCGGGCCTTTTGGAGATCCGCCGGTTGGAGACGGCCACGATGAAGCTTGACGTCCGTGAGGGCGGGATACGCCTGACGAATCCGCGTCCGGACGGGATTTTCAGGAAATCATACTTCCATGTCGATGCCAGCGACCTTTCCTCGATGGTGATAGAGAATGTCAACGGCACGAATTTCGTTTCGCGCTGGAACGACACCGACGGCGGCGAACATTACGCAGTGAACTGCACAACGGAATGGTATTGCCGCAAGGATCCCGAAAACAGAAAGCCATTTCTGCGCGAGAACTTCCAGAACGGACTTCCCGTCGTCGATTTCGGCACTCTGCTTACGCGTTTCACGACAAATGAGTTCGGCGTCGCGCTCGGCCACGGCGCGGCGATGACTTTCGACAAGGAGACGCCGGACGTAAAAGAAGGGTTCACGGTCGCGTCCGACACGGATGACTACATTGACGGATATGAGCGTTGGCAGTCGATGGGGCTGAATGTGTCATCCATTTACGGCATGTCGTTTTTCTCTCATGAGACGGAGTATCGTTTTGTCCGGCATGAATTTCAGGCTCCGTGTTCGCTCGGCATCATTTCCGACAATGCGCAGAACAACGATTATTTCAAGGATGGTGAGACCGGGTTGTTCGGTATCTGGTACGATGGAGTCCAATTTAAGTCCCACCCCAAATGGACGACCCCTACGCCGGGCTTTCATACCTACCGCATCCGCCCGCTGGTTTCAGGTTCGGTGTATACAAAATACAGGAATTTCGCGGCTGAGTTCATGGCTTCAAAAAATGGCGGCAACCGTTCGTATGGTGGACAGCGGATCGCGGAATACGTGCTGTTCACGGATGCGGCTTTGACCGACCAGGAAGCGTCTGAAGTGCACCGCTATCTGCGGGTGAAGTGGTTCCCGCAGAAGGCGGCCTCCGTCACCGTTGGCCCAGACGCTTCGTTTACGGTCGATCCAGGCGTCCGCCTAGACGCGCCCGTGGTGGATTACGGTGGATTCGAGCTGAATCTGTCTGAAGGCAGCAGCCATGTGTTCGACACGCTTTTTGACGCACCCGCTTCCATCCATCTTGATGCTTCGCGTCTTGACACCATGACGCTCGTTCCGTCGAACGGAACGAATTTCGTCACCCGCTGGAACGATGTGCGCGGCACGGGCAAGTATGCGGCTTCCGATACAGGAACGGGGAAATGGGGTCAGCGGACGGATCCTGACGGACGGCGTCCGTTCATCAATCCTGCCTTGACCCAGAACGGTCTTCCCGTCGTGGACCTCGGCAGTGCCATATTCACAGGGCATACGAATGCGCAGGGAGTCGCCATCGGCTACGGCGGAGCGTTCAAGCTCTCTTCAAACCATTCGGTCGCTGAATATCTGGCCGTCATCAGCGACACAGAAGATTTGAAGACGGCGCCAGTCAACAAGGATGGTCCATCCTATATTTCCTACAAGAGTTCTAGCAGTTACAGCGGGGTGAACGTTGGACGGCGCGGGTATACCGTTGCCGGCAAGAATCCGCCGCTGTTCTACAAGGTTGCCAACAGCGGCAACGCGAAGATGGTCAACGGCACCAATCTCGTGAATGGCGTAGAGCAGAAATACACCTACAATCCGCCGGATGGGTTCAACGTCATAAACCTGCGCCCGACAAGCGCGGCTGAGGATTGCAATCTCATCGGACGGACTGTGCGCACGGACACGACGACTACGCACGATACGTTCGGTGGCCAGCGCATAGCGGAGTACATGCTCTTTCCCGAACTTCTTTCGGAGGTGCAGCGTGACCGCATATACGCGGCGCTCCGCGTAAAGTGGTATGGAGAAGGCAAGCGGACTCGCATCTACCACGCCCTGACAATCCCCGCCGGCGCTTCGCTGACGGTCCCGTGGGAATCCATCGCCGTCACAAACCGTCTTGCCATCAGCGGCAGTCTCACGGCTCCGTCCGTGCGTGCGGCGGCGGTCGACGTGACAGGCGCATCGCGGATCGAGGCCCCCTTGACGCTGCCGGACGGGGCGACGCTCTCGTTCACTCGTTGTCCTGACGGAACCTGGCCTGTGCTGGAGGCTTCGTCGCTCGAGCTGGAGGGAACGGTTGCCGTTGTCGTGCGTGCGTCCACCACGCGCGACCTGAACGATGCTTCTGCGCTTCTCGTCAAGTCCCCGTCCGCTCCCGTTTCACTGGAAGGATGGAGCGTAAAGGCGGAAACGGGCAAAATGCGTCCGGTTCTGTCGCTCGGGCCGGAAGGCGTGTCGGTGTCTTTCCACAATCCAAAGATGGTCATAGTGGTTCGGTAGGAGATTTTTATGGCGAAGAGTCAAATATGCGGCGTTGGCCGTCGTGACTTTGTCGGCCTGACGACGGCATCCCTTCTCTCCGGATGCCGGACATGGCTGGGGGAGGAGAAGGAATTCTCGATCGGTTTCACTACCGACACGCACGTGCTTGAAACGCGTGAAAGCTGCGCCCGTGTCGAGGGGGCATACCGGATTTTCAGGCGCGAAGGCTGCGAGGTGATCGTCAATGCGGGCGATATCGCCGACAGGTTCTATCCAAGCGGCTACAGGCATTACCGTGCGGTTTCCGACGAGACGTATCCCGACCGTTCACGGCGACCACGAGAAATCTTCGTCTATGCCAACCACGATACGCTGGGCTATCCCAAGAAGCCCGGGGAGACAAAATGGGATTCGTTCCCCCATGTCAAGCGTCTTCTGGAGATCGAGAACGATCCGTGGGATCGCATCGAGCACAGAGGCTATACGTTTCTGGTTGTCCCGCAATCGCTTGATCTCAAGCGGTACGAGAGGATGATCGCCGAGGCGTGCGCGGACAATCCCGGCCGCCGGGTGTTTCTCTGCGACCATCTTCCGGGGACGCACACGACCTGCAATACGGCGGCGTTTGGCGATTCCCGACGGCGACGGATTCTCGACAGGTATCCCCAGATCGTTGCGCTGACGGGGCATATCCACGGATCGCTGCGCGACCCTGGACAGGTCTGGAACGGCTCCTACACGTGCGTGAATGCGGGATGCCTTCAGCATTGGGGCGGCAATTACATCGGCATCGCGCCGCGGTCAAAAGAGGAGTACGGCGTCTTTGTGATCGACGTCTATCCCTCCAGGCTCGTGTATCGCCGCTTTGACGTCCGGACGGGCGAGCCGTTCGAGGCCGAGGACTGGACGGCGGTGGAGCGCGTGCGCTCCGAACTCTGGCGCAGGGAGGATGGAGAATGGCGCGCATTTGCGACGCGCGACGTGGAGTATCCCTTCTTTCTGCCACCGTCCGAGCGGCAGGATGTCACCCATGCGTCGTTCCATCCCGCATTCTTCACGGAAGGTGAGCCATACCGCATCACGCTCACGCCGATCGACTTCAGGGGACGCCGGGGGGAGACCAGTGTGATTGAAGAAGGTGTAGGGCGTTCATGCGCAGACGGAAAGACTGTGTTCGAGAGCGGCGATCCGATGCGCGAGATGCCGTTCTACTACGGTTTTGACGGCACTCGTTCTGTTCCGCAGGTGGACGGCTTCTACACGTACACGGGGCGCAATGCCCGGCTGGTCTTTCCGGACGGCATCTGGACCGGTCCAGCCGGTACGCGATTCCGCTACGTCCTGGACATGACGACGGAACAGGGGGACGGGCAGACATGGTCGATGACGATGCGCAATCCCGTGCCGCTCGTGAACGGACACAGCCGTCTCTACACGATGCCGGGCAAGCCCGGCCGTCAGCGTTACGTGGTGGAATTCACGAAGGCCGATGCCCCGTACGGGTTCTATCTCCTGTTCCGTGAAGGTCCGCCGGGCCGCGTCCGCTTCGACTACATGAGGGTCGAGCGGCTTGGCTGAGAAGTGGATTCCGCAATTGCCGTGGGGAACGGCGTGTCAACTAAACAACGAAGGACAGCAACAATGGGAAAGAATATCCTGCCGATTCTGGTCGCCGCGGCAGCGTGCGCTTCCGCCGCACCGAAAAACCAGCGCATTGTCGAGGCCGACGCCGAAGGAAACGTAATCGAGACGGAGGCTGAGCGCAAGAGGAGGGCCGATACCAGCCTGTATGTGATCGAGCCGCTCGGGGAGGCGTGCGAGCAGAAGCTCGACACCGAGATGAAAAGGAAGCCTGCGTTCCGTCCGCGCCGCGCATT
>JAZOAC010000030.1:0-3842 GCA_045595285.1 Kiritimatiellia bacterium
GACTCCTGCGCCTCGGATACGCCCTCGGCGACAAGGCGTTCGTCGGGAAGGGCGAGGCGGGCATAGACTACACGCTGGAGCATGCAGGCGCCGAAGGACAGCTTGGCAATCCAGCATTGTGGGACGCGACAAGGCGCGATGTCAGCCCCAAGCACATTCTGTGGCCAATGACGGTGTTCTTCAGGGCCATGAAAGCAAAGTTTGATGCGACGCATGATGTGCGCATTCCCGCCGCGCTGGCGAAATACTACCTCCTTTACGATGCGGCTACGATAGCCAAGGGCCGCAATACGCTGGCCATCGAAGGGATGCTGTGGACGTATGGGATGACCGGCGACCGGCGGCTTCTCGATCTTGCGCAGCAGGCTTGGCGCATGAAGGACGATGCCGACTGCCTCACCCCGGAGAAATGCGCAGACGGCAAACCCATCTGGATGCATGGCGTCACGTATTCGGAAGGGCTGAAGATACCGATGCTGCTCTTCGGGCACACCGGCAGGGACGAATATCTGCGCCAGGCCGTCAATGCGGAGAAAAAGCTTGTGCGCGACCATCTGCTGCCGGACGGAGCGCCCAGTTCCACGGAACACACGCGAGGGAACAGCGTCTTCTGGGGGCACGAGACGTGCGATGTCGCCGATTACACATGGTCGCTCGGCTATTTCCTTGAAGTCACGGGCGACGCGAAATACGCCGACAGGATTGAAAGGTGTGTTTTCAACGCCGGCTTTGGTGCCGTCTCGGACGACTTCCGCGCCCTCCAGTATTTCTCGAACATGAATCAGTTCATCTGCACGGCAGATTCCGACCACAACCCGTTCAAGCGCGGTAAGACGTGGATGCAGTACCGTCCTACGCACGAGACGGAGTGCTGCGCGGGGAATGTCCAGCGCATCCTGCCGAACTATGTTTCGCGCATGTGGCTGAAGGACGCGAAGGGCGATCCAGTCGTTGCGCTCTACGGCCCTAGCGAAGTCGATTTCGGCTGGGCGAAGATCGCGGAAGAGACGCGCTACCCGTTCGATGGCAGGATAGCATTCCGGTTTAGGATGGAGAAACCGTCTAAACGCACTTTCACGTACCGCGTTCCGGGTTGGTGCAGTAGTGCCTCGGTCAAGGTGAACGGCAAGAACGTCGCAGCGGGAGCGCCGGGGAATTTCGCGACAATCGAGCGTACCTTTGCGGACGGAGATACGATAGAACTTGGCTTTCCGATGGAGCCGGTTTTCGAGACCGTACCGCCGCGCTTCGTCGTCAGCGGCAAGCACCCGCGGGAAAAACGGGCTGCTGACGCATTCGCCAATGCGAGCCAGGGAACGGTCGTGGTACGCGGTCCGCTCGTGTTCGCGTATCCGATTCCGTCCGAACGGACACAAGACAACGAAGATCATGCGAACATGAACGGCAAGAAGAGCGCGAATCCGGACTTCAAATGCTGGAACCTGCGTCCGGCAGGACCGTTCAATTACGCGCTCGCAGCGCATCGCGCCGAAGTCGTTGCCGATGGCGAAGCGGGAGACGGCTTTTTCAAGAATCCCGCCGCAGTCAAGCTGCGCGTTCCCGTGCGCCGCATCGAATGGGAATTGGACAAAGGACGCTTCACATCCGATGTGCCGGAGAATCCCGTCGTGCTGGACGGTTCTGAGACGACGATAGATCTGATACCGTACGGCGCCGCGATGCTGCGCCTTTCCGTCTTTCCCGATTGCCTGAACCCAAATTCAAGGAAGCCGCTTGCTGGAAAGGGGAATGCCGATTGGTAGTTTCAGTTCCAGACGGAGTCGCTTTCTGCCACGAGCATGCGCGAATGGCGGACGGAAAGGATATGGATTTCGCCATCGACCGGTTCGTAAACGATTCTGTACGGACGGCAGACAACCTGGCGAAGCCGGTCTGCGTGTTCGGGAACTGTCGCGAAGCAGACGCGAGGGATTGCCGTGCCGAGTTCGGGAAAATCGGCGAGCTGATTGGTGGCATCTACGATTTTCTGCCGCCAGACATTGACGGCTTCTCGCAGCAAGTTGTCGGCCAATTCGCTGATAATGCCGTGAAAAAGTTGTTGTGCATGAGGAGACCATCTGACTTTCACAGCGCACACCTTTCGCGTTCGTTGAAGAGGTTGTCAAGGAAGGCACGGGAGTCGCGGTCGATCTGTTCCTGCGCAATCCCCTTGCCCTCGGCGAACTCGCGGCGGGAGATTTCAATGTCGCGCGAAAGTTCCTGCGCTTCGCGCAGGGTAGAATCCGCCTGGCGTACGCGACGGACATCCTGCCGTCTGCCGACGGGGAACGGAATCTGCTGCTCCCGCAAAGTCTCCTTGGCGAACATGACGAAAGCCGTCGACATTGACATTCCTACATCGCTGCAGAACTGTCCAAACTCCTTCTTCAGGTCTTCATCCATGCGGATGTTGAATGCTACTTGTGCCATTTGTGCCTCCTCTTGTGGTTCAGATGGTGGATATTATACACTAAATGTGTGGAGATTTCAACCCTGACAATATGAATCGAGCTGAATAGGAAAACGATATGAGAATGAGAAAAACAGCAATTCTGGTATTGGCAGTCGCGGCGATGCCGCTCATTGGCGCGATTGCATCCGTGCCCGCGCCGGAGAATGTTCCGGAATTGATGAAGACGTTCGGCGGCGGCGCGGTCGAAACCGTCGCCGACTGGGAGAAAATCCGTGCGCCTGAAATCCTCGAACGCTACACCAGCGAGGTCTTCGGCGTCCGCCCGAAAGAAGCGGACGAGCATGGCCGCGTGTCGTTCGAGATTCTTGAAGAAGGCGACGCGCTGGACGGCAAGGCGGTACGCAAGCGTGTCCTGGTGAACTTCGAGACGCCGAACGGACGCTTCACGTTCCCGTTCGTCGCGTTCATCCCGAAAAGCGAAAAGCCGGCGCCGGCGTTCGTCCTCATCTGCAACCGCCCGGCGGCGAAGCGCGACGAGAAGTTCTGGCCGGTGAAGGAGATCGTCGCCCGCGGATACGCCACGGCGTCGTTCCTCTTCTCCGACGTCGTGCCGGACGATGCGAAGACGGCGTTTTCGCAGGGCGTCATCGCGACGTTCGCCGTCGGCGCGGAACGCACGGACGGTTCTTGGGGTACGATTTCCGCGTGGGCGTGGGCGGCGAGCCGCGTGATGGACTGGATCGAGACGGAGCCGCTCATCGATGCGAAGCGCGTTGGCGTGGTCGGACATTCGCGCGGCGGAAAGACCGCGCTCTGGACGGGCGTGACGGATAAGCGCTTCGCCATGGTCTGTTCCAACGACTCCGGGTGCAGCGGCGCGAAACTGAACCATATCGACCTCCCGGAATCCGAGACGATCGCGAAGATCAACGCGCGGTTTCCACATTGGTTCGCGAAGAACTACAGGAAATACCGGGGCAAAGAGCGCGAGATGGACTTCGACCAGCACGAGCTCCTCGCGCTCGTCGCGCCGCGCCTCCTGTGCGTCGCCTCCGCGACGAAGGACAACTGGGCCGGACAGCGCGGCGAATGGTGGAGCGCGCGTCTCGCCTCGCCCGCGTGGGAACTCTATGGCAGGAAAGGGCTGGATGCAGAGGCGTTCCCAGCCCCCGATTCTCCGCAGCAGAATGGTTCGGTTTCGTACCATCTGCGCACTGGCAAGCACGACCTCGCGCCCTATGACTGGAGGTGCTACATGGACTTCGCCGACCGGCACGGCTGGCGGCGGATTGTCGCGGAGGCCGAGTCCGCTCTCCGTCAATGTGGCGGCAGCGGCGTCGCCAACCCCGTCTGGACGAAGGACTTCCCCGATCCGACGACGTGGCGCGCGGACGACGGGACTTATCGGGCGACATCCACTGCCCTGACG
>JAZOAC010000031.1:0-16655 GCA_045595285.1 Kiritimatiellia bacterium
GAAGCGGCGGATGCAGTACCGGCAAGGACAGCTGCGGCCAGCAGAGAAATCATTTTTTCGTTTTTCATTGTAGGTATTCCTTTCTGTAATTATCTGAAGATGACGACAAAACCGCCGACAGCCTTGAAGACTGTCGCTGAACAGATTCCCTCGGACGTTTCAACCATAAGCGCATGCTCCTTTGTCACCGCCAGATCGTACCATCCGGGAATGTCGCAGTCCATCGGCACGCCATCTAGAGAGACACGTGCAGCATCCGGCGGGATCTGCACGACAGCATGCTTTTCGCATCGTCTCCATTTGGCGGACTCCGCAAGCGCCGTCGCGACGGAAGCGCCGTTGCCGATGCCGTCCACAAGTCCGAGCCGGACGTTTTGAAACTTAAGTTCGCCGTCCGACGCGTCACGATACGAAATGGAAAGAGTGACGACCTCGCGATCAGCCGACATCGTCGGCAGAACAAACACGACACGGCATGATGTCGCGGACGTGTCGTCGATCCTCGCAGACTGTTCCGGACGCGCACCGATCTTCGATGTGAGTACCGCGTGCGTTGCGCCGTTTGGCCAATCCAATGCGACAGACATCTCAGGCGACGTGATCGTGCGCCAGATCACAGACGCGTTTTCATGAAGATATGTAACGGCGTTCACCGTCACATGTTGCGCATGAGCCGCCGCGAAAAGCGAAAACGACACGACCACGACCAGTGTTTTTATTTTCATTCCACTGCCTCCACTTGATTGTTTTCTCCACCTTCCACAAGCACGCGCCCGGCGTAGGAGAGACGCCTGAACGCGGGATCGTCCGAGACGACCTTGTTATTGCGGAAAATCATATTATTGCCGTTTCGCGCGGCGAAAATGTAGCCGCGCGGATTGATAAACGTACACCCCTCGACGAGAATACTGTTCATCGCGTCTCCTGAAGGCGTGAGCCTGCGTCCCTCCGTCTTGTTCGCCGCGACCTTCGTCGCGAGTTCGGCGTTGGAGATCGGGAATCTCTCGGGATCGTAGGCGGGCGGAATCGCGATTTCGCACATGATCTGCGCGGAAACCTTCATCTCCTCTTTGACGTCGAGACAGTTCTCGAAGCGGCAGTTTCTGACGACGATATTCGTGCAACCGATCCCCTCGCACCAGGCGTTGTAGGTATAGCAGGAAAGGACGAAAAGCGGCCTGCCGACCATCGGACCGAACCGGCAGCCTTCAAACGTTGCGTTCGATCCGTTGAATAGTCCTCGGCTCCAGGGATTATGGTGGAAAGTGCAGTCCTTGAAAAGAAAATTCTCCGTTGCGAAATCGGCGTCCATGAGCACGAAGAGCATTCCCTTCTGTTCCGGCAGGTCTCGGTCGAAAAAGATGCGGTTGCCGTCGATCTGCTTGATGACACCCGTCCAGCCGGTGGCGGCGAAGTCTTCCTGCCTGAGCGCGATTCTGCTGCCGACCTTAAAGAGCGTATAGCCGACGCCGCGGCTGTTGACGATTTCGACGGTGCGCGGAGCACAAGTCCACCCGATCTGGGTACGGTCGTGGTAGTTGAAGTGGTCGTCGTTGTGCATCGTCGTTTCACAGCCGACCATTTTCCCGAATCCGAGCGACTGCGCCACATGATGGGCGTCGGCGGAGGAGGTGCACGGATATTTCTCGCCGGGTTTCGGGCGAACATTGAAATTGACGAGTTGCCAGTACTTCTGCGCCCCGCGCGTCTCCACCGCAAAGCCCTTGCAGGCCCAGACGTCAATGTTCCTGAGTGTCAAATGGCGGTTGGACGTAAGAACGAAACCGTTAAGACCGTAATAGCAATGGGCGATGGCGTATGTTCCGCCAATCTCCAACTCACCCGTAAACGAGCGGTTCTTCCCCGGAGCGTAGCGCCCGAGCGCCTCTTCGGCGAAATAGCCGTAGTCCGGCTTCACGAACGGCCAGACGCGCAGTCGCGTCGGTGAAAGCCATTCGCTCTTTGTGCCGATATGCCCGAGCGATGAGCCAAAGTAGCCGGGGTGTCGGCACTTGCCGTCCATGACGGGACCGGTTCTATCTTCGGACATCTGCGTCATGAGATTCACTGAGACCGGAGCGGGATATTTCGGATGCGCCCGGTCAAGCTCAAAGTCGGCATACGACTCGCCGTCCGCATCGCCGATGCACTTTCCGACGCATCGACACCAAACGGCGAGCGGGTCGCTCTCCCAGTCCCAGTCGATGTTGAAATTTTTCACCACCGTGCGACGGCAATCCTGAATCTCGATATTGCCCTCGCCCTCAAGCTGGTCCGCCTGACGTTCGAGCGGCGGATGATTGCGCCGGAAAACAAGCGTCGCGCCTTTGCCGTCGAAGGTGAAATCCTCAAATCCCTTGATAAGGATTCCTGAACCGTCATAGCAGCGATATGTACCGGGGGCGAGTTCCAATCGCTTTGCGCCTATCCGTTTCGCCTCTTTAAGCGCCGCGTTTACAGCGATATGATTGCACTCGCTCTTTTCGGAGAATCCGAAATCGACAGCCTTGACCGTAGCGGCAACAGATTCCGCGCGCGGCAGCTCCACCTTGAAGTCCGGGCAACCCGTCGGCTCGCAATAACCGGCGGATACAAAAGCCACAATCAGAACTACAATGATGGAACGGCCCGTTACCATAACTCTTTACTCAATCTCCTTGAGGAGTTTGCGCAGTTCACCGGCCTTGAAACGGGCCTTTGCGGCGCGTTCCATCGCCGAATTGTCTCCGGCGAATTTCGCGTAGGCGTTGATGACGGTCGGCGGCGGCGTTTCAAGCTCCTTGATCGCCTGCCTGAGTTCCGCGATGAGCGGAGTCGTTTCGCTGTCGCGGCCAAGTTCGCGGAGCGCCTTGACGCGCCAGTAGTCCATTTCGCCGGCGTGGATCCAGCCCTTGAGCGAATTTTCAAGTTCAGCCTTGTAACCCGCCGTGTCGCCGAGTGCCTTTTTGCACTGCGCCATGAAGTAGCGGCTCTTGGGCTCAATTCCGGCATCGCCGGGACGACCCGCCTGAAGGTTTTCGGGATATGTCGTCGACTCCTCGAAATACTTGAGCGCAAGCCGATATTTTTCGGCCGCCGCATTTGACATCGACCCGGTAGGGCGCGTTGTCCCCAACGCGCCGTCTGCGGCGCTCTGAGGACAGAGCGCCCTACCAGCCTCCATCGCCGCACGGCCAAGACCATGGCACGCCTCGATAAATGGAGCGAGAAGTCCGTCCGCACCCTCCCACACGTGGAAACGGCGCGTGGTGAGGATCTTGTACGCCTCGGCGTAGCGGCCTACGGCGTTGTACGTGTAGGCGAGACGGAGTATGCACGGGTCATACTTGTTCACCGTATCAATGTATTTCTCCATAAGGGCGAGACGCTCCGCCGCAGGGAGATTGAGCTTTTCGGCGAGTTTGCCCGCCTCGTCAAGCGTACGGAAGTGAGGTTCCGCCTCAAGGGATTTCACGTACCAGTCGTACGCCTCGTGGCTCGGGATGCCGGACGGCACACCCGTATTGGTGAAGTACGTGCCGGGATGGGAGATTGCAAAACCGATGCAGCGCAATGCAAGAGCATGTCTGGGATTGAGTTTTGCGGCAATCTTCCAGGAAGCGAGCGCCGGGGTCTTCTGGTCCATGTTCCAGAGAATCGAACCGAGATAGTAATGGGTGTTGGCGCGCTGCTCCTTCGTCTTGTATGAACGCTCACCGTTTGCCGCCCACTGCAGAACCTCAAGTTCCTCCAGACGGCTCGGGAAGCAGTAGTCGGTGGTCATGCCACCGGCGGCGGAAAGCGCGTCCTTCACGACAGCGGCATCCTTGCCGAGTTTCGCAAGAGCATACGCCTTGAAATATCCGAACATCGCATTCTTGTAACTGTCGCATGCGGCGATCGTATCCTTGAGCGGAAGAGCGCCTTCCGTAGCATACGGTTTTTCGGCGGCGGCCTTCGCGAGCGCGGCATCGCAAAGCTGCACAATCTCATCCCATGCGCCGATCCCAAAATAATCGCTGATGCATTCGAGAAGCTGCTGAGCCTTGAGGCCGCGGTTCCTCTCGGCGGCGACAAATCCGTCCTTCTCGACGACCGCCCAGTATTCAAGCGGATCGCACTTCAACGCACGCTCAAAACAAGTCTCGGCCTTGGTAGGGCGCGTTGTCCCCAACGCGCCGTCGGCGGCTTGAGGACAAGCCGCCCTACCAAGCATCCGAAGGAATATCCCCTTCATCGTCCAAAGCTTCGCTTCATCCTGACCAAGGGCAAGTGCATCATTGATGCGGGCGAGCGCTTCCTCATAATCGCCGCGCAAGGCTGCAATACGGGCAATCTCAACATACGACTCCTTCTTGTGGGTGAGTCTCCACGTACAGCGCCAGAACAGATCTTCTGCACGCTTGAGGTTGCCGAGTGCACGTTCAACGAGTGCGAGATAGTATTCCGGGGCGGCATCGAGGGCGCGCGTGTGGTTCTGCGTCGCGCGGGCGACCGCCTTTTCGAGATACGGCTTGGCCTCGGCGTAGGAGCCGTTCTTCGCAAGCCTGACGCCCATCGCGAGATTGGCCTTGGAGTAGTCGGGATCTATCTGGAGTGCACGCCTGTAGTACGGAACAGGATCGAGGATGCCGTTATGGAACTGGTCGAGACGCAGTCCGACATGATATGCGAGTTCTGCTGACATATATTCCTTCGGCTCCTTCGGGTTCTCCACCTTGGGAGGAAGCTTCACATCGCCCTGCGGAGGCACCGGCGTGTAGGAGAGGAACACCTTGCCGTCCTTGTCTGCGATAGACGCGGTGAACTGCTGATCCTTGGCGGCGGGATCGACCTTGATCGGTTTGCACCACGGCGTATCGGGATCGATCTTGACATTCTTTTCCACAAACACCTTTTCGGAACCCTTGGCGAGCGTGACCGTGCAGCCTTCCAGTGCGCGTGTCGAATGGAAACCGACGAGCATCTCGTCCTTTCCGGTACGATCGACGTTGACCGCGCCGTCGACCGTGACGTTCTTGATGCCGCCGATCCCCTTCACCGGGAACCAGTACTGCGTAACCTTGCGCGTCTCGTACGGGGCGATCCAGGAATAGTCCGGCTGGTTGTCGCTCCAGCAGCCGACCATCAGCTCAAGATACGGACCGTCATTGTCGGTGAGGACCTTGTCCCACACCTGCGCCTCGGGGAAGTTGCCCCAGAGGAAGAATTTCTTGCCGACGGTGATGTGGCGGTTCGACACGTGCGCCGTGCCGCACTTCTTCTTGTGGTCGTATCCGGCCATGAAAGCGTTGTCTGGATCAAGGCCGAAAATAGAGCGCGATTCAATTGTGAAGTTCTTCCACCAGCTGAGGTCCATCATGCCCTCAATGTCATTGGCGTACTTCGAGCGCTGGGAAGGAAGAAGCTCGATCTCCTCCTTACGCGGACCGATCGGATAGCTGGTCCAGTAGTTCTTGTGGTGGTCGAAGCCTACGTGCATGGACGGCGGAAAGAGGATCTGGTAGTTCTCGTCGCAGTGGACGGACACGTTCGCCCAGTAGATCATGGACTCGATCCACGGATTGCGGTTCATGAACACGTTCTCCGCACGGAGAACGGCGCGGTCGGGCAGGAGCGAAAGGCCGATCGTCCACTTGAGGCGGCGGCGAAGCTCCGTTTCGCCAATCCAGATTGTCTTGGAGCCGTCATCGTTCGCGACGGCGCGCCAGTCGATCGGCATTGCGGTCGTGGCGCGGTGGTGGTGCGGGAAGTTCCATTCGACGCCGCCGGAGATCCACGCGCCGAGCATGCCGATAAGGGCCGGCTTCACCACATGCTGACGGTAGAACGTCTCAAACCCCGTAGCCTTGTCGGTGAAGTTCAGGAGATGTCCGCCGTGCTCCGGCAGAAGACCGACATGGAACCACTTGTTCTGGAGCGTAAGGTACTTGTACGTCTCGTCCATCTTGCCGTCGAAGAGGACATCCTGCATCGGATACGGATATACGCGCCCCTGCGCACCCTGATAGACGCGGCCCGTGTAGAAAAGCGGCGTTTTGTCGTACCCACCTGGCGCATAGGTCGGCAGCACGGTTGAATCCTCCGTAAAAGTAACAGAAGAGGCGGCGACAAGTTCAAATATCGCCGCAACGGTCAGACAACAGATGGTTCTACTTTTCATGCCCCTCATTTTATCACATGTCACCATGCTCTACATACCCGATTGGAGAGAAAAAATCACCTCTTTCGGGCATGCGATGCATTCGATTATGGTATACTGCGCACATATGGACACGATATTGTTTTTCCAATCCACGACCTCCAAAAGTTGGCGGGATAAACTAAAGGGCGTCATCCTGTTCGCTCAGGAACAAGATTGGTTCGTCCAAGTCATCGGCAGATATTCAACTGAAAAGGAGATTCGGCAGGCCATCAGGGAATGGTCTCCGATAGGCTGTCTGGTTGACCGCGCAATGAGTCATGGTGCGCCGCCAGAGCGACTTTTCAGGCGCATTCCGACAGTCTATCTCGATCAGGAAACAACACGTCCATCTCACTGTCATCCATGCCTCGTGCACGATTCTGCGGCCACGGCCTCGCTTGCAATCTCTTCGCTTCTTTCGCGCGGCTGCAGATCGTATGCATATATCGGAACCGGAGTCGGCTTTCATTGGGACAATGAACGGCTTGTTCAATTCAGGAAAGAGGCAGCCGCAACAGGCACACCATTGTCGCTTCTACCGCTTAGCGGACTCAAAAAGTCGATCTCCGCGCTCCCTAAACCCTGCGGCATCCTTGGCGCAAATGACGAATTTGCAATGAAAGCATACCATGCCGCGAAATCCGCGGGACTGGCAATCCCGGATGATGTCGCCATAGTCGGAATAGACAACGATGAGATCTACTGCGAATCTGTATCGCCGGGGCTGACAAGCGTGGAACCGGACTTCGAAGGTGCCGGATATCGTCTGGCGCAGATGCTGGCGGATGAAATCAAACGGGTAAGACAAGGCGGCGGACTGTCGCGCGGGAAACCGCGCGTCGAAAGGTACGGTCCTCTTCGCATTGTCCACCGAGGATCGACGGCCATGCCGCAAGACGTCGGTCCTCGCGTACGGCGTGCGCTGGAATATATACGCCACCATGCATGTGATGAGAACATCCGTCTAGACATGGTCATTGATGAAATGAACTGTTCACGCCGCCGTGCAACACTCCTTTTCAAGAAAGAGACAGGGCGCACGATTCTGGACGAAATACACGAACAGCGCTTTCAGAAGGCCTGCGATCTGCTGTCCCGCACAAAACTGCCGGTGGCGACCGTCGTTGCGCACTGTGGATACAAGTCAGACTCGTTCCTCAGGAAAATGTTTCTTCAGCGCACAGGACTCACACTGCGCGGGTACAGACGAACCCCCGCCTGCGATAGCAATCCTCATCAGATTCCAATTCCTGACGCGAAGCATGAGCCGTCTTCGGCATTGGCGGCAGTCCCTAAACGATTTTGACCGTCCACCGCCGTCAGCGGGTGAACACAACGATAATCGGGTAGGCTAGCGCCGGAATGAAAAGGACCGAATCAAACATGTCAAGGAAGCCCCCCATGCCCGCAGGCATGAAGGTCGCCGAATCCTTGATATCAAATTCGCGCTTGAAGCGGCTTTCAATGAGATCGCCGGCCGTGCCGACAAGAGCGAGCAACGCACCGCCGACCATTGCCACCGGATAGGAAAGCTCTTTCCAGACCCTAAGATCAGCCCCCCAGTTGAAGCGGCGCGCCACATAAAGCATGAGCGCAGCCACAATCGCCGAGAACAGCATTGATCCGGCAAGCCCTTCCCACGACTTCTTCGGAGAAATCGACGGGCACATCTTATGTTTGCCGAACGCCATGCCAAACGCAAAGCCGCCTGTATCGGAGAATTTCGTTATGGCGATCAACGCAAACAACGTGTAGAGACCGGTACGCGAAACCCATTCAGAAGAAGAATATGCCGGTGCACCGATCTGCGCCAAGAGAAGGAAGAACGACATCAGAAACGGAACATAGAAGAAACCTGCAAGCGTCGAGGCAATCGTTCCAAGCGGGTTTTTGTAGCGTGAATTGAACGTGACAAACGCACACAACAGGAAAGCGGCCGCAGTAACCGCCAATGCGGAACCGCAGCCAAGCTCAATCAATCTCCTGGCGCCAAACCCCATTACACCGACCGCTGTCATCCATGCAAGGCCCATGAGAATTCCGAACCATGCGACAGGCTCGTACTTCATCTTCGCCATCTGATAGAACTCGAACTGAGCGAGAGCAGCAAGAACGGCAACGATCGGAAGCAAGGCGTGGAGAGGACAGTACAGAAAGAGTCCGACAACAAGAAGTCCGACCGTCAGGCCTGAAAGGGTGCGTTTAAGGATTGGATTCATTACAGAGCTATACGAAGGGTTGATTCACGCGCGGGACCTATAGAGAGGATTCCGAGCTTCGCGCCGGAAAGCTCCATGAGGCGATCCACGTAAGCCTTGGCCTTGGGCGGAAGGTCCTCAATCTTCGTGATGTTGGAGGTTTCGCACATCCAGCCGTCCATCTCCTCATATACGGGCTTCACACGGGCAAGCTCCGCAGAAGAGGAAGGCATGTAGTCAATCCGCTTCCCGTCGAGCTCGTACGCAACGCAGATCTTGATCTTGGGAAGAGTGTCCATCACATCGAGCTTGGTGAGCGCCCAATAGTCGATTCCGTTCACCTGCTGCGCATAGCGGGCAATCACGGCGTCATACCATCCAGTACGGCGGGGGCGTTTCGTAACAGCCCCGAACTCGTGACCACGCTCGGCCATCGTCTTGCCGTCCGGATCCTGCTTGTCGACGGCATCGTAGAGCTCCGTAGGGAACGGGCCTTCACCGACGCGTGTCGTGTACGCCTTGATCACGCCGACCACACAGTCGATGTCGCGCGGAGAAAGTCCGGAACCTATGCATGCACCTCCGGAGGTGGGATTCGAGGATGTCACAAAGGGATAGGTGCCGAAATCGATGTCGAGCATCGTACCCTGCGCGCCCTCCAGAAGGATGGACTTTCCGGCCTTCTTTGCCTCATGGAGCATCGGAACGGTATCACACACATAGGGGGCGAGTTTCGCCTGGACTTCCCTGTATATGGAGACGAGTTCCTCGGCATCAAGCTGATAGCCATTGATTGTGCAGCCAGGAACTTCAATGGAGTCCCCCTCGTCTACGCGTTCGTTCCTGAGCATGCGAAGTTTGGAGTTTGTGTCGTTCACCTGCTCGCGGACAAGGTCAAGGAAGCCTTCCGCAAGCATATCGCCGCAGCGCAGACCCGTACGGGAAACCTTCGCGGCATAGGCCGGACCGATTCCGCGGCCAGTCGTCCCGATCTTCTTGCCGGGAACGCGAGCAGCCTCTTCGGCCTTGTCGAGCGCACGGTGATAGAGCATCACCATCTGGGTGCGCGTGGAAATGAAAAGGCGTCCCTTGGCTTCGATTCCGGTGGAGCGGAGAGTTTCGATCTCCTCAATGAGATCGAGCGGGTTCATCACCACGCCATTGCCGATCACGCAAATCTTGCCGTCATGGAGAATGCCACTGGGAATGAGACGAAGCACACGCTTCTTGCCTTCGGCGATGACTGTGTGCCCAGCATTGGAACCGCCCTGGTAGCGCACCACGTAATCCGCCTTGCTGGTAAGCACGTCAATGATCTTGCCCTTGCCTTCATCCCCCCACTGGGAACCGATCAGAACCGTATTCATCTTTTTGGAACCTTTTTTTAGTCGTTTTCTTGCTCTCTTGGTGAAATTGACTGAATTGGCGACTATTGTACCATATTTCCCGCCTCAATGGGCAACTTTCCTCCAAAACAAAACACCCACAGGGATACTCCCCATGGGTGTTCTGCCTTTGTCCCGCAAGTAGGATTACTTGCGGAAGCTCTCCTCGACCGCAACCGCAACGGCGACAGTCGCACCGACCATCGGGTTGTTACCCATGCCGATGAGACCCATCATCTCGACGTGAGCCGGAACGGAGCTGGAGCCCGCAAACTGCGCATCAGAATGCATGCGACCCATAGTGTCGGTCATACCGTAGCTGGAAGGACCGGCAGCCATGTTGTCGGGATGGAGGGTACGGCCGGTGCCGCCGCCGGAGGCAACGGAGAAGTACTTCTTGCCGTTCTCGATACACCACTTCTTGTAGGTGCCTGCGACAGGATGCTGGAAGCGGGTTGGATTCGTGGAATTGCCCGTGATGGACACGCCGACATTCTCGAGCTGCATGATCGCGACGCCTTCGGGGACATTGTCTGCACCATAGCAGTTGACCGCAGCGCGGGCGCCCTTGGAAAACGCCTTCCTTTCGACAACCTTGACCTTCTCGGTCTTGTTGTTGAACTGGGTCTTCACGTAGGTGAAGCCGTTGATGCGGGAGATGATGTAGGCGGCGTCCTTGCCGAGACCATTGAGAATGACGCGGAGGTTCGTCTTGCGGACCTTGTTCGCGTTGAGCGCAATCTTGATGGCGCCTTCCGCCGCTGCGAACGACTCGTGGCCTGCGAGAAACGCAAAGCACACGGTCGCGTCATCGAGAAGCATCGCGCCGAGGTTTCCGTGGCCACGACCGACCTGACGGTTCTCGGCCACGGAACCGGGAATGCAGAACGCCTGAAGACCGACACCGATCTCTGCGGCTGCATCCTTGGCCTTTGTGCAACCTTTCTTGATGGCCATGGCGGCACCGACGGTGTACGCCCACTTGGCGTTCTCAAAGCAGATCGGCTGCGTCTCTTCGACGATCTTGTACGGATCGATGCCGGCCTTGGCGCAGATGTCCTTGCACTCGAGGATGGACTTGATGCCGTAGGGCTTTAGGGCGGCGAGAATCTTGGCCTCACGGCGCTCGTAGCCTTCAAACAGTTTTTCGGCGGCGGCCTTGGGAGCGGCCTTCGTCGCGCATTTCTTCTTAGCACATGCCATTTTCAATTCCTCCTCTTATTCCTTGCGCGGATCGATATACTTCGCGGCGCCTTCAAACTGGCCGTAGGTGCCCTTCGACTTCTCCCACGCCTCGTTCGGGGACATGCCCTTCTTGATGAAGTCGGTCATCTTGCCGAGGGAAACAAACTCGTAGCCGACAACTTCATTGTTCTTGTCGAGAGCCATGCGGGTACAGTAGCCTTCAGTCATCTCAAGGTAGCGCGGACCCTTCGCCTTGGTGGCGTACATCGTGCCGACCATGGAGCGGAGACCCTTGCCGAGATCCTCAAGGCCGGCTCCGATCACGAGGCCGCCCTCGGAGAATGCACTCTGGGTGCGACCATAGACAATCTGGAGGAAAAGCTCGCGCATTGCGGTGTTGATCGCATCGCAGACGAGGTCGGTGTTGAGCGCTTCAAGAAGCGTCTTGCCGACAAGAATTTCGGAAGCCATTGCGGCTGAATGCGTCATTCCAGAGCATCCGATAGTCTCGACGAGAGCCTCCTCGATGATGCCGTTCTTGACGTTCAGCGAGAGCTTGCACGCGCCCTGCTGCGGTGCGCACCAGCCAACGCCGTGCGTGTAGCCGCTGATGTCCTTGATTTGCTTAGCCTGCACCCACTTGCCCTCTTCAGGGATCGGTGCGGGACCGTGATTGCACCCCTTCATGAGGGGGCACTGGTGCTGTACCTCAGTCGAATAGACCATTCTTCACTCCATTTGGTTGTAAAAAAGTTCCGGCATTATATCAAATCAAATATGCGCGTTCAATCATTTTGAACACCGGCCCGTAAACGGAACGGAGGTTGCGTTCTCCATCTCATGCCGTTTTCATCACGGCATCACGACCGGCAGCGCAATCGCCAGAAGGACACTCAATCAAACTCATATGTTTGACCCGGCAGCGGCGCGGACGCAACAGGTGCGCCATGCTCCAGCAGAAGTTTGCGCATGGCCTCCACCTTCTCAGGTTCGCCATGTACGGCAAATGCATGCTTCACGTTCTTGCCGACCTTCCTGTACCAGTCCATGAGACCGTTGCGGTCCGCATGCGCGGATAGCGCGTTGATGGTCTCTACACGGGCATTCAGCTCGAACTCGTCTCCGAGTATCTTTATCGGATTGCGCTCCTCGACGATGCGGCGCCCAAGAGTGTTCTCCGCCTGGAATCCGACGATTAGTATGATGTTCCACGGATCGCCGACTATCTGCTTGAGATGATGCACCACGCGGCCGCCTTCGCACATTCCGGATGCCGCAATTATGATCATTGGTCCCGGCTTGTCGTTCAGCGACATTGATTCTTCCGGCGTGGATATGAAATGCAATCCATCGACATGAAGCGGGTTGCGTCCCTGCTTGATCATCTCAAGAGCCTCTTCGTTGTAGCATCCGGTGTGGTGGCCGTATATCTTCGTCGCCTTCTGCGAAAGCGGTGAATCGACATAGATCGGCACCTTCGGCAGTTTGCCCTCCATCGCGAGACGGTTCAGGTAGTAGATGATCTGCTGCGTGCGGCCCACCGAGAACGCGGGGATGAGAAGCTTTGCGTTGTGGCGGTCGATCTTCCTCACCAGCATCTCGAGCTTGTCCTGAACGGAGCCAGCCGTCGGATGCAGCCTGTCGGCATAGGTTGATTCGATAAGCACGATATCCGCCCCCTCCGGATACTCATAGTGACGGAGTATGGGCTGGTTGGGCTGTCCGAGATCGCCCGAAAACAGGATTCTGTGGCGATGCCCTTTGCCGCCTGTGACGTCCAGCTGCACAAGTGCGGAGCCGAGGATGTGTCCGGCATTGTAAAACGTGAGAGTAAGTCCCGGAGCGATTGTCGTGGGCGTGTGGAGGTGCACTGGCGTCATCAGCTGCATCAATGCATCGACATCCTGCTCGTTGTACAGCTCCTCGAAGGGTCTCTTGCCCTGGGCCCTGCGCTTTTTGTTGACATACTCGACATCGCGCCGCTGCAGGAAGCACGAGTCGCGCAGCAGGACATCGCACAGGTCGACCGTTTGGCTGCGGGCAAACACGCGCCCGCGGAAGCCGTGCTTCACCAATTGTGGCAGGTTGCCCGAATGGTCGATGTGTGCATGAGAGAGGACCACAAAATCTATCTTTTTCGCGTCGACGGGCAGATTGCGGTTCTTTTCGAACGCCTCCTTGCGGTGTCCCTGATACAAACCGCAATCCAGCAGTATCCGCTTTCCACACGCCTCGATAAGGTGCATCGACCCCGTGGTTGTCCGAGCTGCACCAAGGAATGTTATCTTCATGTCTATAACTCCTCCCTGTTCACTGTTGAATGACTGTTTCCGCCAACGATTATACCACAATCCTTATCCAAAATAAATCCTTCTACCTTTGTCACCCGGGAAAGTTCCAATCGAAAACACCTCCAATAACCTAATCCACAATTTTTCCCTTCAATCTTATTAATACACGATGCTTCTCATCATCAATGGAACATTTACCATATATGCTTTCCAACGCAGTTAAAGGAATCCCACTTTGTTTACTTATATGATGAAAATCTTTTACAGAAAGCGGAGGATACATTCTCTTAGAAGACTCAATGCTTTTCATACGAATTTTTTGACGTAATATGACCTCTCTGTTCCTTAATTTTACGAAGCTTTACAGCCTCTTCGTAGCATAATACATCTTCCGCACGTCTCGGCTCGCCCTTTCTGACAACCTTGCCGTCAGGAGTGATCCATTCTTCGCGCCAAGCGGCTCCGTCCGGCTCCCCGTTTTTGTCAGTCAGATATATCTTCTTGTTCAACACCCAGATTGTACCGTCCGGCTCCTCATCTGCAGAATCTCCGTCCGTCAACACCCAGAAAGCTTTTTCACGCAGATCATAACGACAGACAAGAGAAAACATGGAATTGTGCGAATCGCAGACAAGCCAAATCGAACGCCCATCCTTCGACAGATTGGCTCTCCGAATATCTAAACATCTATAAACATCCTCTGTCCAATTTCGACCGAATCTTTCCATGCCTTCGGCCGCCTTCCAATCACCGAGCGAAGTCAGCAACAGACGCCATTCGTCCGTCCCTTCACCCGTTCGCCGCCGCAGGAAAAGAGAATTGCGAGATTCGTCGCGGTTCTTCGCGTTGAAAGCCATGTCACTCTCCGTCTCTCCCACAAACAGCGTCAGGTCATCAATCTCATGTAGAAGCTTGACGTTCTTCGGCATTCCCCCGAATGGCGTTCCGATTGACATCAGCCATTGCGACTGATGCGACACAAGAGATTTCACACCCGCTTCCGGAACATAGCAACACCCGCCAAGTGCAAACATCATCCCGACAATCGCACCGATCATTCCGTTATTCATTTCGCTCTTCATTTAAAAATCCTTTCTATCCCCTACTCGCCACTCACGGCAAAATCTTGCTCCATTATATCACAATTCCGAATACGGCAAAGCGAATCATCCCGCAATCCGCCGCCACTTTTGGTCGCGTTGCCCCCAACGCGCCGCACAATCCGCCTCACCCGCCGTCTACGATCTGCCGCCGTCCCCCTAGTCCTGACTGACGCATTCCATGCGTCCGACCTGTTGCCCAAAATGAGAATTCGATTCGGATCAATTCTCTCGCCTCCATTAATGTGGCAATGGAATGTTCTCACAATATATCATCGCCGGATTAATAATAGGTCGGAGAAAGATGAGAATATGGTTTGGACTGATTCTCAAGCTTACGGAGTGGATGAAATCCTATCCCATCCATTTGCCTTAACCCCACCCGTACAACGCGCAGCTTGCGCGTTGCTTTTTGAAGGGTCTGTCCCTTCAAGAATCAACAGAAATCATCCAATTAACCAAATATCTACCACTCTTTTTAACTTATCTCACTCGCTTGAAGGGTGTGACCCCAGATTTTCCCTTGATTTTCAATGAAGTTACTGATTTACCACCGAAAATTTCAATCTGAAGATTACTTGTCTTTCCGCTAACAAGCCGCAGGCATATGCTAGTAAATCATGCATTCTCAATGCGTTTGATAAGTTCATTCGTCCAATCAATAGCATCATCAACTGTCGGAAGGACGTTAAGACCGTCTTTCTGATTTGCATAAGCAACATCCCAATTGTCATTTTTAACAACAAACGAAGGCCAAGGTTGTTTTCGTCTATACCGAAACAATTCTCGACACACAGAAGCTGTTTTACTAAGATCAATCTCATTCTGCGAAAATATCAACTGCAAATCAATAAGGTCATGCGCTCGTTTGCTTCTGTATTCGGTCGCTCCATGCAATTTCTGTGCGACTTGATATTCAAGTTTCATTATCTGGATATTCCCAAGTTTTGGCAGACAAAGAAAATCCACAAGTTCAGAGATTTCGTCAGGAATAGACACCATATCAAATGCATCTGCATCTCCTATTTCATTATATCCGATTTCCATATCGATTATTCTCCACGGCGTACCCTTATATTTCAAATGTACAGCACAGGGCTGCATCACATAATCAAATGGGATTCCTTTGGGACTTGCTTGCTTCAAAAGAACAACATTACCGGTAAAACCATTCCATCCTGATTTTAATTTGTCACCAACATCTTTTAAAAACGAATCAAGATCTATGCACCACGCCGTATCAAGATCTTTTGTTACGCGAGTAGCCTTCTCTCCATAACGAAACTTAAGTGATGTCCCACCTTTTACAACACCGGCACCAATCATCTGCGCAACGATAGCGTTTGACAAGGCAATGGCAAGTTCATTAGCCCGAACAGCATCATTCTTAACATATCGAGAAATCGCACGCTCAAGATTAGATTTGGAATTTGGCGGATTTTTCATACCATCTCCTCTAGTAAATTCTTCATCTCAACTTCTGAAACAAGTCCCTTGTCATAAGCAGTTCTTGTCGCCTCAGCGATTTTGTCTGCATCAAGCGCGCCTTCTTCTCTCGCAGTTTTTAAAGCCTCCAAAACCGGTTGGCATTTAATGCACTCATATTCTACAAAATTACAAGGGCGCATATCAACAAGCCGTAAATTATCAGGCAAACGTTTACGGACACGAGCCGTGGCTCCAAGATAAACCACCCCGGGATTTGTTGGTGCCAAATTTAAAAGCGCAATAACTGAAGCACCGCGCAAGTAAGCCGTTTCTCCCGCGAGCGCGACAGAATGCGCAAAAACATCATTCACATTAGGAACATGGTGTTTAACAAGATACACTCCATGTCCTTTGCGGATAAGCGTACCACGTTTAGCCATTGCAGGAAGTTGATGTTTATCTACGCCAAGCGAAACGGCCTGTGCGGTAGTAACAATGCCATAATGGTCTTCCGCAAAATCCCATATTTTCTCATAAGAAGTCATGTCAATAGTATAACATAACAATTAACTTTTGACAATTACACACAAGACTCCTACCAAATGTTAATCATTTTAGTATACTTTTGACAGAGTAAAACAAATGATGAACACGCGCCAGATTCATATACCTAAGTGAGAAAAAATCAATGTAGAAAGCTTCCAATCCTAGGGCAACGAACATCTCGCTCGTTGCCTTTTGAAGGGCCTGTCCCCACAAGAATCCCCCATTGGCTTCGACAAGGTTATCAGTGTTTCGAGTCAGAACAATTAACTTATGCCCTGAAAATCTCTTTACTGCGGTTTCATGGTGAGGCGTCCGCAATCCATGACGTGATTGGAACCCGTCACGCATCGGCCATTTTC
>JAZOAC010000032.1:0-5901 GCA_045595285.1 Kiritimatiellia bacterium
GCCGCAGCAGGGCTGGCCTACAATGCCGACAGCTGGAACGACTATCTCGTGGCGAATCTCGGCTCCATGGACAACGGCTCCGGAAAGTGGGTGGTCGGCGCGGAAGGCTTGACGATCCCATCTTCGCGCAATATCGACCGATCCGGTTTCCGCGTGACGGGAAGCCAGTCCGCCATACTGCATTCCTCGGCAGACTGGACGCTTGCCGAGTCGTCCCGGCGTAAGGGCAACGACCTCTTGGTTCTCGACGCCGCGACGGTGACGATCGACACCGCCGACTGGAACGGCGGATCGGTTGGACATACGGTGACGCTCAAGGGCTACGTCAATGCAAAAGGGACCGCCGCCTCGCCTCTGTCGGTGACCGGCAACGGGAAAGTCGTCCTGGCCGCCGTTCCGGCGAACGGCAACACGAACATCGTCAACGGCGCTTTGTCTGTCGCCGGCGGCGCGACTCTTGAAATCAAAAGCGGCGTGGACGTTGCCGGAACCGGAACGATCTCGCTTGCGGCGGGGGCGACGCTCGCCCTGCCGGCGAACGCCGACCGCACGTTCACAACGCCGTACATCGTTCCTGTAACTCTCCCTTCCGATGGCAAAGCGACAATCCGCATAGACGGGAGAAGGCTTGAGGGAGGCATTGATCATGTGCTTCTCAATTCCGTTCCGGAAGGGTACGAGGACCACCTGATGGTTGCAGGCACGGCAATTGCCGAACGGAGAGTGAGTCTCAAGGCAGTTGAAGGCAAGCTTATGCTTAACATCGAACCCAAGGGGTTGACCGTCATTCTTAGGTGATTTCGCAAATGAACATATCAAGGCGAGCCTTCCTTTCCGGCGGAGCGGCGACATTGCTTTCGCTGGACGGCTTGCCGGTCTTTGCGGCTCCAAAAGGATGGAAGCATGGGAAAAAGCCTAATCTCGTGTTCGGAATATTGAGCGACACGCATCTTCAGTCCGGTTGGGACGGGGAAACACCTCATGGCGGTTTCCCGCTCACATACGTTACGAATGCGATGAAGCTTTTCCGGAAACGCAATATTGATGCTTTCGCGCATCTTGGCGATATGGCTCATCGCGGGAAGAATGTGGAGGCTCAGTACCATCGTGACATATTCGACATGTTCTTTCCGAAGGGGAGACGCCTTAAGGACGGACGAAAGGTCGAAAAACTGCTTGTCGTAGGGAACCATGAGCTTTACGGTGACGCTGCGGGAGGACCGGGGGCATGGGCTCCTCATATCTGGCCGGATCCGGAAGAGCGCAGGAAGCACGTGCTCTGCGGCGATCTGCCGAAACATTGGGAACGCATCTGGGGAGAGAAGTACGAAGACGTATGGCACAAGGAGGTCAACGGCTACCATTTCTTCGGCCGTCACTGGACGACCGATGAGATGAAGCTTGCGGAATTCATAAACTCCAAGGCGGAGGGACTATCCCTGAAGGGAGACAAACCTTTCTTCATACTTTCTCACGCCCGCAACCATTTTGCCTGTAACCATGCGCTTAGGGCATTTCCCAACGCCATTGCCTTTTTCGGGCATTGGCACATGAGCAATGCGGATTGGAAGACAATCTTTCTGAACAATTTCGGGATGAGCTTTTTCCCGTCGATTCAAGTCGGGGCATGCCGGATGGACGGCGCGAACTGTCTGGACGGCAAGGAGCGTTCGACGGAAGGAGATTTGATCGTTGAAAAGGTCGTGCAGAAAACGGCCTGGAGCGAAGTCGCGCATCCCTCCCGTCAGGCGATGATAGTCAATGTCTATGATGACATGGTCGTTTTTGAACGTCATGAGGTCAGCAATGGCGGCAAACTGGGACCGGACTGGGTGTTGCCGATCGGGGAAGAAGAGAGAAGGGTAAAGGGTAAAGAGAGAAGGGTAAAGGGTGAAGATGGGGAATCGAGGAGAGTTCATCCGTTTTCGAGGGAAGCGCTGATGAATGTCATAGGTGAGCCGCAGTTCAGGAAAAGGGCGAAGATGATGGTAGGGCGTGTTGTCCTCAACGCGCCGAAAGATCGTGGCGTCATGGATGCAAAACGTCTTGTCAGATCAGTCTCTGGAATCAAAATAGTTATTCCCTTTGCGAACGGCAATCCCAATTCGCGCGTGTATGCCTACGATGTCGAGATTGTCGGTGACGATCCAAATAAGCCGATCTGCAAGAGCGTGTGTTTCTCTGGCGTTAATTGCGGTATAGGCCGTGAACCGAACAAAGGAATTACAGTCCTCTCGATTCCCCAATCGGAACTTCCACAAGGGCGTAAGCTTGCCATATCGGTGACGCCGCTCTCTTCTCTTTCTACGAAAGGCCGCCCGATTAAAGCCATTTTCAAGATGTGATGTTTAGGATGGGAACGAGTTTGAAGTAAAGGGTAAAGAGTTTATGGTCCACAAATTTCCACAACACAGAAATTGAGTTTCGCCGCTTTCCGTTGTTGGGAATCAGTCCAAACCATATTCTCATCACTCATTTTCCTTCTACATGTCGGTGAGAGAGGCACCGTTCTAAGACTTTGCCTGTGAAAAAGTGGTAAAACCAGTTGCGGTTATCGTTGCTTGGTGAAATCGTGTTTGCTACAATGCCGCCAATAAAAGGAGATTTGTCATGAGAAGAGTTTTATTGTCGTTGATTTTGAGTGTTGTGTTCAAACCAGTTTTTGCGGCAGAGGGGAAACTGTTTCTGTCGACTTCTCCCGATGGATTGAATGAACTCCGTCTGAACGTCGGTAAGGACGGTATGGTTTATTCGGTTCTACGGCGCGGCAAGGTGGTGGTTGAACCTACGGGGATTGCACTTAAAGTTGAAGGACGTGGATGGCTGAACGGGAAATCGGCTGCCCCGTCGATGGCGACGAGAAAAGTTGAAGGGACGCTCCCGACGCCGATTTACAAGAAGTCATCCATTGATCTTTCCGCGAATGAAACACGGGTTGATTTCGGAGATTGGGCGGTTTTGCTTCACGCCCGCAACGACGGTGTCGCTTGGCGGTTCGAGACTGATTTCGAAGGCGAGATCACGGTTCGCGGCGAGAATACGACCGTTCGCTTCCCGAAGGGCACTGAACTTTGCTATACGCAGGCGAGAGGACTTGTCTCGGGCTGGGAGAAGCCCGCGATGATCGGCTCTGTCGAAAGCGTGAAAGCCGGACATCCTCAGATCGTGATGACGCCGTTTACCGCGACAATTCCCGGCGCGGGCGTTGTGACGGTGACCGAATCGGATCTTCTTGATCATCCCGGGCTTAATTTTTATCGTCATGAGGGAGAGACGGATAGACTCCGTTCATGGCAGGCCGGTGTTCCTAAGGAGTTGGAAGGCAGCCGCCGTCGGGTCAGGGTGAAAACGCGCGAGCCGTATCTTGCTAAAACGAAAGGTGCGAGGGCGTTCCCATGGCGCGTTTTCGTTTTGGCCGATACACCGTCCGGACTTGTCGAGTCGGATATCGTCTACGCGCTCGCCGAACCGAATCGAATCGGCGATGCGTCGTGGGTGAAGCCCGGGCAGGTCGCGTGGGACTGGTGGAACGGGCGCAGGATTACCGATGTTCCGGGTCTCAAGTCCGGCTGCAATTATGAGACGTATAAGGCCTATATCGACTTTGCCGCCGCGAACAACATCGCTTATGTGATTTTGGACGAAGGCTGGGCGGAGAAGCTTAATCTCGATAAACCGAGAGATGAGGTCAATGTCCCCGGAGTCGTGGAATACGGGAAAGGTAAAGGCGTCGGCGTTATTCTTTGGGCGGCGTGGCCGTCGCTTATCGATCCGCACGCCCGACAGCGGATTTTCGATCGCTATGCGGCAATGGGAGTTAAGGGTTTTAAGGTCGACTTTATCGAACGCGACGATCAGATGGCGGAGCGTTTTCTCGAAGAGACGGCATCAGACGCTGCAAAGCGCCGGCTCGTCATTTTGTATCACGGCATCCATAAGCCGACCGGTCTTCAGCGCACCTATCCGAATATTCTCAACTACGAGGGAGTGTATGGCCTTGAACAGGGCGGAGATAAGGGCGGTAAGAAGGAAGTCGTCGCCAATGATGTCAATCTTATCTACTCGCGTATGATTGCGGGATTCATGGATTATACGCCGGGGGCCATGCGCAACCGCGCGTTCGATGCGCCAGAGTTTGACAGGACGAAAGAGCCTTTCGCGGCATACGGAACGCGCTGTCACCAGCTTGCGCTCTTCCCGATGTTCGAAGCGCCCATACAGATGCTCGCGGATTCGCCCACGCAGTACCGCACGGAGCCTGAATGCGCGGCGTTTCTGACGAAGGTGCCGGTCGTCTGGGATGCGACGGTGGGCGTTGCGGGCGAGATAAACAGATATGCCTGCGTTGCGCGGCGCAAGAACGGCGTCTGGTGGCTCGGCGCGATTACGAATTGGGAAGCGCGAGAACTGGAGATTCCGACGGATTTCTTGGGCTCCGGCGAGTGGAAGGTCGAAGCGTTCGAGGATGCGGCCGATTCGGGTGTTAATGCCGAGAACTATGTTCGCCGAGAATTCATAATTAAGGCCGGAGATAAAATCAAAGTCCGCCTCGCTCCCGGCGGCGGCTATGCCGCACGCTTTGAACCTACACTTTAGTAGTTAAGAGGCTGCTCTTTTCGGTTTGTGTGAAAATATTTAATTTTCACCTGTTTATTACATTTAGGTGCCCACACTCTCGCTTATTAAGATTTCGTCCACACCGTAATCTTGAAATTGGTCGTCAGCTGTCAGCATTTAGTTTTAGTGCTTCGCGCTTGGCAAGGTGACTTGAAGGTGGCAGGCCGGGTGCTTCGCGACTTGAATGCTTCAGCGTGGGACGAGTGTGACGCGTGTGACGAGTGGGACAATGATTTCAAGAAATTTTCAAGCGCGAAGCACTATGTATTCAACATGCAATTTCCCTATCGCGAAGCACCTTCCCATTTCCTTTGCTATCTTCCCTGCGTGGAGCACCATTCTATCAATCTGCAATTTTTGGGGCAACGCTCAATAAGATAATTGCAAGCAAAATAGTCGCACGGGTCGCACACGTCGCACTTTGCTATCAGCAAGTCGCGGCGCACTCATCGATACCCGTTCCATTTTCTCTTGCCATTCTCCGCGTGAAGCACTCTGGCGGCGCATTGCGCCGCCTTGAACCAAGCGGGGCTGCGGGATGGGTGGGGTGGTGTTGCACGGGACGCCCGGAATGGCGACATGGCTTTTTCTCTATCGTGAAGCACTCTGGCGGCGCGCTGCGCCGCCTTGAACCAAGCGGAGCTGCGGGATGGGTGGGGTGGTGTTGCACGGGACGCCCGGAGATTGGCACGGCATTTCGCCGCATAAGGCCGCCGATTGCACAGCAATCGCGAGCCGACCGACCGCTGACAGGTGCGGCGAACGAGTGCCGATTGAAGGGAGGGACCCGAAAACACCACCCCACCCATCATCATGCGGAGCGAAAAAAGTGGTAAAACCAGTTGTTCACAATTGTGTTATATGTGATAAAATGTCGGTCGACTGGATATGTTGCGCCAAGATCAGATGAAGAAGGTGCAAGCGTCTTCCGAATCGCTCGAACATCATGAAATGAAAGGATAAGAAATGACGAACCTTATATCTTGCAAAAACCTCAGGGGGGGGGGTAATAGTTTAAAGTTTAGAGTTGAGAGTGAAGAGGTAAGAGTTGGAGGATCGAGTTCGAGCGGGAGGTTTGGGAGTGTATTTTCCTTTATCCTTTCAATTGCGCTTTTGTTTGTGACAGGTGGCGCATGGGCGGCTGAGAATTGTAAAGTTTGGATGGATGAAATCCCGGCGAAGAAAATCACATCCGGGTGGCGAACGACGCAAGATAGGCTTTCTGTCGGCGGTAATTCATTGACGATTGGGACTCGCAAGTTTGCGCATGGTGTTGGTACTCAC